>JBIJCR010000049.1:0-16319 GCA_044344595.1 Terrimicrobiaceae bacterium | reverse complement strand
ATGGTTTCCTGCGCAGGCATGATCGAGCGTCACCTTGAGGGTATCCTCGCCTATTGGAATCGGAAAACCACAAACGCCTTCTTGGAGGGACTCAACAGCGTCTTCTCTGGCGTAAAAAGGAAAGCCAAGGGTTGCCGATCAACCGACAATCTCATCACCATGCTTTATTTCACCGCTGGCAAGCTAAGGATACCAGCTTCCCACTGAAAATAGCGAAGAACCAAGAAACTTTACACCCCCTTGAAACGATATATGCAAATTTCAAGTTGAACGGTTTTTGTTTTTTCTGGAAAAACGCATATCAGATGTTCATCTTCACTGGAATAAAAAATCCGGCATGCAAATGACAGATTGATTCAAGACGCTAATTTCGGAGCCGTGAGTTTTTTTGATTAGATATTTCCAAAATGCCTGAACCTTCGAGTTATTTTCTTTTTACAAAAGGATTGTTAAAGGCAACCAATCTGCTTTTGGTGTTTTTGCTCTTTTTAGGAGCAGGTGTTTTTATTTGGTTTGCTGATAAAAGCTTTGATTTCACTGATGAGGGCCTTTATTTGCTTGTTTATCAACATCCTCACGAGTTTCCTGACAGCTATACCTCTTATCACCGTGTTGGTGCAGTCCTCTATGATCTTGTTCAAGGGAATATTATTGCATTGAGGTTGCTGGGGTTTTTTCTAACGTCTCTGGCTACTTTTTACTTCAGCCTTGCATTGACATGGTTTCTCAAGGGGCGTAGTTGGTCGCTATTTGAGGGACAAGTGGAACGCATTTTATTGCATCTTGCTTTGCAAGGTTCTGTTTTGACTGCTTACTGTTGGCTGCCGCCGACCCCGAATTACAACACGATGGCGGGGATAGGGATGCTTCTTTCATGCGGTGGGATTTTTGCTTTCTTTTCCAATGCCGATCCGCGCCGTTCGATTGTCAAAGCGTTCGTGGGAATTATAACGATTGGAGGGGGATTATTGCTGGCTTTTTTGGCAAAAGGATCGAGTGCCGTGGGCATTGCTTTGGTGACCATGATCTTAATTGGTGCTTGCAACCTTATTGCTCTCAAAGAGAAAATCTTCTTCGTTGTAGTGGTTTCTATATCAGTGTTTGCAGGAGGGCTTCTGCTGTTTTTTTTAATGCCAAGTCTTTCAGCAAGTTGGGAATTTTTTATTGGATCTATCGTTGCGCTTAGTGAAGGAAATGGAGCAAGAGAAATTATTATACGCCACTGGCAGGAGTCTTTGGAATTTGCGATGCGCCATGTCCGTTCATTTGTTTTGCCCATACTTCTGGCAGCAGGTGTGGGCTTTTTTGCCAGATCGCGGTATTTGGTTAAGACACCAGACCGCAAGGAAACAATTGTTTTTTTGAGTATTATAGGTGTCCTTATAGTCGAAATCGTTCTTCTGATTGTAAAAGCTGCCTTCTCAGCAGGCATTCAAGGGCGCTCTAGGAGTTTCATCGGCTTCACCTCCCTCTTTTTGGTTCTGTTGACATTGCGCGCTGGACTGCCTGGCGCTGCTCAGGCTACATCTCCATATCGATTGAGTGGTTCACTTATCTTACTGCTTTGGTTAGCCTTAATGCCATTTGTGACAGCTGCTGGAACCACTCACAAAATTTTTATTAATGCGCTGCTGCATTTGGCACCGCTAGCAGCCGCAATTCTTTTAATAGCCGCTTCTTTGGATAAAAGCCTTCGCAGTGGCATTATACTCCCATTTGCTGGTTTATTGATTGTAGGGCTTAATTTTTCTCAATTTATTACAGGTTTTGTGCTGAATCCATATCGAACGGCTCCGAAGTGGACACAGACGGTTCCCGTTAAGGTGGGTGTCCCGTCAACAATTCTCAAATTGGATCCCGCCAGTGCAGAATGTATTGAAAAAACAAAAGCTGCACTTGCCACTGCGGGTTTCAAACCGGGTGATGATGTCTTGGCTCTTTATGGGTTGCCAGGGCTTGTTTACGCTGTAGGTGGTGTGTCGCCTAAGAAACCATGGTTTTTTGATGATCATGGTCAAACTGGTGATAAGGAGAACTTACGAGCGCTGAAAAAAATTCCTATAGAAAGAGTTAATGCGTCTTTTATTTTCAGGAGCAATAGGGATAGTCGGGTTGCTCATCAATTAGATCTTTGTGGTGTATCTTTTGAAAATCGCTTTCAAGTTGTTGAGCAAATAAAAGTTCCATTTAAAAATCGAAGTGTGGAAATCTTTAAACCGATAATTCAAAAAACAAGGGAGATGTAATGTTCAACTGGTTCTTTAAAGACAAATTTTCGGTTGAAAAAGCCTTATTGGCTGGGCATCATCGGACTTCTTCCCGACGCCCTAGCGTTCTTCATTTCTCGTTCAACAAAGCTGCTACCCAAACCGTTAAAAAGCTATTGATAGAATGCGGGCGCCGTAACAATCTTACACCTGCATTGTTGCATGATTATGCATTTCATCATTCGATGCCTTTTTTAGATCATTTGGAGCGCGAGGAGGTGAAGAAATATGCCCATTTGTTTAAGCCCGAAGGATATCTTTACACGGTCTTTGGCGGCATGATCGCGGAAATTCCTGACTTGGAAAACTTCAAGGTAGTTCTTGTCGTTAGGGATCCCAGAGATATTCTTGTATCTGATTATTACTCTATAGCTTACAGTCACGCAATTCCTGATGGCGAAAAAAAGGAGATTTATCTCTCCCGAAGAGAATCGGCTTTAGCATCGACGCTCGATGAATATGTGTTGAATAGCGCGTCAAAACTCCAGTCGGTTTTCGAAAGATATGAAATGCATCTCTTTCCTGTATGCCCTAGCGTGCATGTGGCCCGCTACGAGGATATGGTAGAAAATTTTCCTGAATGGCTTGATTCGCTTGTTTCTGCATGTGGTATGGAGATTTCCAAAAACTTTCGCCAAAATCTGGTTGAGAAGCACGAAGCGCGTCGTCCAAAAGGTGAGAACATCCACAAACATCTTCGCAAGGGTATGCCTGGGGAGCACCGCGAAAAGTTAAGACCGGAAACGGTTGAACAGCTTAATAAAATCTTCGAAGAGCCTTTGACTCGCTTTAACTACCTCAGCTGACCGATGCTTGTTTCCTATCGCAAAAAGTTTCTCTTTGTTCACATTTTCAAGACGGCGGGAACAAGTATCACTGACAGCTTTGCGCGGTTTTGTTACCGCCCCGGGTCTTCTCGACCATCAAACTGGCTGGCTTTTTTTTCAACGGACTGGAAGAAAATACACCGCGCTCCAATCAAGAAGCATGCTACAGCATTACAAATCCGGGCTGCGCTGGATTGTGAGATTTTTGACTCTTATTTCAAGTTTTCTTTCGTCCGTAACCCCTGGGACTGGCAGGTTTCGCTTTATCATTATATTTTAGAACATCCGGAGAACCGTGGTCATGCGGAGACCAAAGAAATGGGAAGTTTTCGGAATTTTGTATTTTCGCGTGAAAAATTGAGTTTCACCCAGACAAGTTGCTTGGTGGATGAGAATGGGAACTTGTTAGTAGACTTTGTTGGTAAGTTCGAGAATCTGGATGAAGACTTCCGGAGTATTTGCCAAAAGGTCGGTATTTCTGCCAGATTGCCTCATATTAACAAATCCAAGCGCACCGATTATCGAGACTACTACGATGCTGAAACTCGGGAAGTGACTGCGCGGCTTTACGCCGAGGATATCGAGCGGTTTGGCTACACTTTTTAAGATGCGAGTCTTCAAGGCATCCAGTTACGACCATAAACTCCTTACGGCATTGTTTGCACAGAAAGAGTCGCCACTCCGTGAGGGCTACGCGTCCAGCTTGGATGGATTGATGCGCAATGTCTTTGTGGGGACGGATTTTTGGTCAAGGGCGATTTCGGCAGGGTGTGGATTGGAACTCATGGAAGTGGTTCTCAATTGCAGACCGCTTCAAGAACAATGGGCGTCGGAGAACGGGTCGGTTGTCGAGGGAGCGGATTGGATGCGACGAATTTTGTGCGAGCAGGTGCGGCAATTTAATCCCGAAGTATTGATATTTCACGATCAGGAATATCTCGATGCCGATTTCCAAGCCGAAGTTCTGCGGCACTGCAGCCCGCGACTTGTTGTAGCATGGGACGGGATTGCTCGGTGCGATTCTGCGCGGTTTGCAAATTGTCATCTCGTGCTGACGAATTTTCCTTTTGTCCGAGATTTCTACAGGGCTGCGGGTTTGAGGTCCGAGGTTTTGCCATATAGTTTTCACGCTGATATTTCTGAGCGGATAGGAACTCTTGAACGAATCTATCCGCTGACTTTTGCGGGAAGTCTCGTCGTGCGCTCGGATCTGCATGTGAGGCGTCTCCGTTTGGTTGGGGAGCTTGCCAAGCGCTTTCCTCTTACGGTGCGCGCCACAGGAAGTATTTTGCAGTGGAAATGGACTGAGAGAACTCAACGGCGGCGTCTTCGGCATTTTCATTGGGGGGAGGCGATTGATATCCATCGGCTGGGGCGTGCCAATCTTGGAGCTGTGCATGGTCTTCCGATGTATCGTTTTTTCGGGGAGTCCTTGGTTACCTTCAATGTCCATATCGACAATGCTAGAAATGTCGCTAGCAACATGCGGTTGTTCGAGGCAACCGGAATGGGGGCATGCCTCCTCACAGATGGAGCGGACGGAATGGAGGAGTATTTCGAACCCGACAAGGAAGTTGTTCTTTATGGCAGTCGTAGCGAGGCGGTCGAAAAGGCTCGGTGGCTGTTGGATAATCCTGACAAAGCTCGTGCGATAGGCGATGCGGGATTTCAAAGAACCATGAGGGATCACACTTTTGAGAAGCGAATCCCGCTTTTAGAGTCCATCCTTCGCGCGTAGATCAAAAGTCCAGCAGAGCGAGAGGGTCTGGCAGCAAATAGTTTTGACATGCTGTGCGGGAGGCGACAGACAAGCGATCTGCATTTTCGTAGCCCGGGCACCAGTTCAATCCCCAAGGCAATTTGCGCCAGAATCGCCTGTAGCGAAGTGCTCTTGCGCGGATGGTGGCGGTGAAGTGCCGCTCGGTGACGAGGTTCATTTCCGCCCGGAATTCTTTGGATCGCGCCGGATCGGTGGAAATCCCGCCGGATGCGAAGACGGCGACTACAGAGCGCAAATAGATGGCGGGAATGCGATGCCTGACCAATCCTCTGATCATCCAGTCGTAGTCGCCAGCGGCCTTCAGTCCAGCATCGAAGAAGCTTACGGTATCGAATGCCTTCCGCGAATAAATCGTAGCCTGTTGGCAGATACTTTTTTCAGCAAGTGTTAGCCGATTCATTTGGCGATGATTGCGTCGTCGCTCGGTGCCCGAGTTCAGATCTCGGACGATCACATCGCCGAATGCCACCCCGTCGGGAGCAAGTTTTAGGGCCGAGGAAAGCAGCGCGAGCGAGTTCGGCCGGAAAAGAGAGTCATCGTCATTCAGGAAATAGAGAGCATCGCCCTGCGCCTTTGCCGCGCCTTGATTCATTGCATCGTAAATGCCCTTGTCGCCTTCGCGCAAATGGATCACTGGATAGGGTGCGCGCGCCGCATAGTTGCTAACAACAGAAGCGGTGCCATCCGTTGAGAGGTTATCGACGATGAGGTGTTCCATCGGGCGCAGCGCCTGCATCTCGACGCTTTGAATCATGCGAGTCAAAGAGCCGCAACGATTCCAAGTGGGAGTGATAATACTAATCCTCATCGAGCGAATATGTCCCACCAACGCCCGGCGCGATTCTTCCAAGAAAAAAAAGTCGCTCGTTCTTTGAGGGCAGCGGTCATCGTTTCACGGATCGCTGGTTTTTCAAAAAGTCTTCGGATGGCAGAGGCTAGGCCCTCCGCAGAGCCTGGACTAAAATAGAGTGCATGCTTTTCTGGCTCAAGAACTTCACGGATCGTAGGCAAATCACTAGCGATAATCGGCAACGCAAGTCCTGCGTAATCGTAGGCTTTCGTAAAAGCAATGGAAGCACGGTGAGCCATGTCCAGCGAGGGAATCACAAGGGCATCCAGAAGGCGAGCGGCCGACGGCACCTCTTGAGAAGGCACAGGAGGGTGAATGTAAACCCCTCTGTCGGACTCGCCAACTGGTGCAATCTCTCCGCGTCTGGCCCGACCATAGATATGCAGTTCGTGCATAGCGCCGGTGGCTTGGCGAATAAGGTGCCAATTTTCAATAAGCCAAGGAATCCCCTGTTCTTCCGAAATCGAACCGAAGTATCCGAATCGAAGAAAACGGTTATTGCTCGGAGTTACAGAAAGAGGAGCGTATGTGGCCGCCAAGCCGATATTACTACGGGAAATCGATGGAAAATTGTCCGCAAGAATTTTATCCAGCGGCAGGCAGGTCGTTATCAGATGGTCTGCAAGTTCCAGGGCTTCAAATTCATTGCGGCATTTCTGGTGCTCTCGATTGCGTGTGAGCATTTCGAGCTGGTGAACCTCATAAACCAAACGGGGGCGATTGCGGGCATTCAACAAATGCGGCGCGAGAAATCGGAACATTTCTGGAAAACTCGCCGTGCTCACGATGTCGTCGGAGCGAGTCGTCGCGCGAAGGTAAGCCAGCGCAGCCCAGTGAAAAATCGCATTGATATGCAGAGGGCATCCGCCTGAGCCGCGCCGCAGACTCGGGAGGCCTCGAAATGTCAGATTCGGGACATAATCGCAATCATGCACTCTCAGAATATCCCGCTCTTTGCTGAATGAGGCGTGCACAAGCACAACGCTCCAATCTTTTGGCGCATTGCGGGCGAGGGAAATCACATGCCGCACGCAGTAGAGTGCGTGAGCGCTTTCATCGAGAGGATCCTGATTCAGCAAAAAAAAGACGCGGTGCCTCATGCGGACGATTTTTTAAGTTCTGGCAAATCCTGTTGCGAAAACTCCCATGCCGCGCGGCAGGCGGCCAGCACACGATCGACGGGAATTTCTCTCATTAATTCATTCATCGGAATTTTTTTCGCCTGATCTTCGCCGAGCCAGTCCCGCGGGCTGATGATCCAGTTTTTTACCTTCCAAGGATGGTATTCGTAAATAGGCGAGGGGCCAAACAGGCAAACCGTCGGGCACCGCGCTGCGGCGGCGAGATGCATGGCGGCGGTATCGACACCGATAAAAAATGAAGCCTTGTGCAAGATCGATGCGAGTTGAGACCAGGAAGCGCGACCAGCGGTGCTGGTCACCTGTGGCCCGAGTTTATCACAGAGGGCCCTGGCTTCCGAGACCTCCTCTTCTCCAGGTCCGCAGCTGAGGAGGATATGAGGTATAAACTTTAAAACCTCACCGAGTAGCTCGCTCCACTTTTCAAGTGGCCAAGATTTGCGCGCCCAACGGGTATGCAGGTGGACAACAGCATATTTTGCCGGTGTGGAATCCCACTCAACCATTCGCTCGGGTGCGAAACGCAAGGCTGGCGGAGTTTCGGTCAAGTCTAAAGCTTCTCGGGGGCAGATATAATCTCTTTCGACCTGATGTTTCCTAAACCTCTTGGCTTCGCAAATCGTCTGGAAGAAAGGTCTCCAAAGTCGATTTAGCGACCGGTGCTCATTTGTGCAGCGTGCTTTGGTTCGAGCGGCGATGGCAAAAAAGCGGGCACGGTCATTGTCGGTGAGTTCGAAGACGAAGTCGAAATCGGTCTGGCGGAGCAGGGCGGCGAGTTTCAGGTCTGCAATCCAATCGCCAGAGCCGCGTTTTGCAGTGTCTGGGTTTGCGGTTGTGAGGATGCGATCGATCTCGGGGCAGCCGACGAGAATGGCATCGCATGATTTGCGCACGAGGACCCAAATCTCAGCGTCAGGAAATTTGGCTTTCGTGGAAACGATGGTGGGTGTGAGCAGAAGCGAGTCGCCGATATGCCGGAGTTTGATAAAGAGGATTCTCATGAAGATTTAATCTGGCGATAAGCAGGCGCGCTCTATTCAGGAAACCCGCATGCGGATTTGTTTGCGGAGAATGACTCCCAGAGCGGCGAAGAGGGTGAGGGTGGAGAGGATGAGAACGCTGGTGTTGAACCAGAGGATACCGATTTTGAGGCCGAAGTATTCTTTCACGGGGCCGAAGAAGACATTAAGGTGGCGTTTTTCGCGGTAGTCGCTTTGTTCCATTTCGGCTTTGGAGACGAGATCGGTGATTTTTTGGTTCACATAGACCTGCTCCGCGGTTAGGCCGGTGCCGAATTTCGTGAAGCGCGAGGGCTTCAAGGGGGCACCGGCAATGATGTCATCGATGCGGCGAAGGGCGGCGCGGAGTTCGCCGGGCGTCGCGGCTTCGAGGCCCGAGAGGAGGGCGAGGGTGTCCTTGAGATCCTCGAGTCGCTCTTCCTGCTCCGGCGTGGTGTTTCTTTGGCGGGCGAGCTGGTTGATCATCGACTGGATTTTTTCCTGCCGACTGGTGAGCGGGTTGAGCTTCGACTGCGCGAAGACGAGGGCTTCGTAGGACCAGCGGGTCGGCATGATCTCGCAAATGAGCGGGACTTGCAGGTCGCTCCGGGCGGGCATGGCACTGTCCGGGTGGCGGTTCACCCACTGTTGGATCGCGTGGATGAAATCAAGGTTGCGGTTCATTTCCTCATATTTGATGAGGGCGCCGCTGAGGATGATCTGGGGAATTAAAATGACGGGAATTATTAAGATGCCCGTCTTGCTTTGGCTGACGAGTGCGGAAATGACGAGGCCGATCGCGGCGCCATTTGCCGCAGTCAGGAACATGGCTGTGAAGACGATCCAAAATCCATCGCGCAGCGAGAGCAGGGCATTTCCGATGAGGGTGAACAAGGCGCACTGGATGATGGCGAAGAAGCCGAGAGTAAGGACTTTGGCCAAGATGTAGTAGCCGAGGTTGACGTTGAGATTTCGCTCCCGCATGAGCACAGAGCGGTCGTGGATGATGTCGTCCACGCTGTTTGTAAGGCCCAGGAACATCGCCACGACGAGGGCGAGGAAAAGATAGGTCGGGATGTGGAAAGCCGAGGCGAAGTCGTAAACGGAACTCTCGGAATAGCGCAGCACCATGCCGGTGAGGAGGGCTAGGAGGGGGGCTTCCAAAACGGTGGTGAGCAAGTTCGCCTTGTTGCGGAGTTTGCTGAGAAACGCGCGGCGCAGGAGAATGCTGAATTGGCGGAAGTGCTCTTTCGGCCGGAGGCGCTCGCGCCGACGCGGATCGGATGGCGGCGCGGCGGCTGCCTCCTTCGGCGGCGCAGGTTGCTGGACTTCTTTGAGCAGGCGGTGGGATTCGTATTTGTCGCGCCAGTAGTCCGGTGAGTACCGCCGTGCGGGCACGAGTTGCCCCCGGTTGTTTTCCTCCAGGATGATGTCGCCGCCGAGGTCGCGGAGCGGCGTTTCCAGAACATCGAAGATGAACTCAGGACGGGTCGTTCCGCACGACTCGCATCCGCCGGAAGAGGGAGTTGCCGTCTGCCGACTCTCGGCCTCGGCGAAGTAGCGGAGGGTTTCCTGTGGGGTTCCGAAAAAAACCAGCTTTCCGCCGCGGTCGAGGACGAGCGCCTTGTGAAACATCTGGAAAATGCGTGAAGTCGGCTGGTGGATCGTCACCAGCACGATCTTGTTGTGCGACATGTCGCGGATGATCTCCATGATGTGCTCGGAGTCTTTCGAGCTGAGACCGCTGGTGGGTTCATCGAAAAGAAAGATGTCCGCCGGGCTGACCATATCGAGGCCGATATTTAGCCGCTTGCGCTCGCCGCCGCTGAGGATTTTCCTTTCAGCCGATCCGACGATGGAGGTGCGGCGTTCGTTGAGGCCGAGTTCGGCGAGCTTGCTGTCGATGCGGCGCAGGCGCTCGCGGCGCCCGAGGTGTGGCGCGCGGATGGCGGCGGCATACTCCAGATTTTCTTCGATGGTCAGATGCTCGTCGAAGGCGTCGTATTGGGGAATATAGGCCACATATTTCCTGAGGGATTCGTGGTTTTCGTAGAACGAGCGCTTGTTGAAAAGCACGCTGCCCTGGGATGGGCGGAACTGGCCTGACAGGGCGCGCAGGAGTGTGCTTTTGCCGCAGCCGCTGGCTCCCATCACGCAGACCATCTCGCCGCGTTCGACCGAGAAGGAGACGCCGTCGATGGCCACCGAGTTGTTGGCAAATCGACAAACCATATCGCGCACATCGAGTGTGCGGACGACATTTTTTTCCTCTTCGATGAGGCGATCCGAGAAGTTGCAGCGGAGCACTTGGCCGGCATCGACGCGGATCGTATCGCCATCCTCCAACAAGCAGGAATTTCGCACAGGCATTCCGCGCACTATGATCGGTCGATCGGCTTGCAGGACCTCCATCTGGCCGACCTTACGATCGTAGTCGCAGGAGATTTTCAGCAACACATCGCTGCCGGAACCGGGAGCGAGAAGGATGTCGTCCTCCTCCAGAAGTCCAGGATTGTTGGAAACGAGGTATTCGCTTTTGGAGGCTTTGAGAAGGAAGCGACCGCCATAGGATCTAGCTCGCAGGCGGAGGTAGTCGAGGTCGAGTTCGCTGTCGTTGTGGAAAATGATTTTGTCCTCCAGCGTGGCGGTGACTTCGCGGCCGGCATTTAGACGGATGCCAGTCAGAACGGCGTCCACATTTTTAAGCGCCTTCACGCGCACCCTGAGTCCGAAAGCAACCTGCAAGCATGAGTCGCGCGAGCGGTTTTTCTCCAGAGTGACCTCGTCATCCTTGTCTACCGCAACGAAGATCTCCGGAAGGGTCACATTTTTCTTCGCATTGAAGTAGAAAATGAGCTCTGCGTACGTAAGGACGACATCATCGACGAGCACGCGCTGCCCTGGGTAGAGGCGTGCGAAGCTGCCTGGTTCCAAGGCGCGTCCCTGCACGATGAGGGTTCGTCCGCTGAGGTTTTTAATAATGATGAGGTCGCCGTAGCGGTAGGTGTTCAGCCTCTCTTTGGGCGCGAAGTCCGCCAGCACGACATCGGTGTTTTCCTTGAAACCAAAGCTCACCATTTCGAGAGGGGATGCGCCGGAGCTATAGATGGAAGTGTCGGTTTTGTCGTCGGCGTTGAGTTGGTAAACAATATCGATCGCCTGCGAGGCCATTCCAAGGCGCGACATGAATTCATAATAGGCCACGACGGCTTCGCTTTTCAGCCCAGCCCGGGCGATGAGGTCATAAAGTTGAACCCCAAGAAGAATCTTGCGTTCGTTACTCAGGCGGCCCGCAAGACTTTGCGCCATAGCGTCAAGATCCTGCTTTTGTTGCAGCGCATTGCGAAACAACTCACGCAATTCCGAGTAAACAGCATCCGGGTAATCGTAACGCAGAAAACCGAGGCTGGAGTCGATCTCCTCCTCGAGCAATTCGCCATCCACGCGGGAGAATGCCGCGAGTACCCGGATCAGCGTCGGCAGGAGGTTGGGGCCCTCGACGACGGTGCGGGGTTTGCGCTGGATTCGGCGAAGAATGTGCCTGCACTTCGCTTCGAAGCGTGCGGCGAATCGAAGCGCTCCTTCGAGTCGGCTTTGCACGCCACCCGGGGTCGCTGGAGAAGAAGCAGGTTCCACTTTGCGAGACTTTAGCGATCCATCCGATCCAATGCAATGCGCCGCTCCATGGATGCCGGCGACGGTTCAAAACTGAACTGGGATAATTTACATGGAAAGATGTCCACGGATGCTCGGCCATAAAAGATTGGGAGGTTTTTCAATAACCCAGAGTTTTGATTGTGGGTGGTAAAAAACGGTAACCCTCATTTTGAGGGTTGGTGCTATTTTGTAAGCAAGGCTTTCGAATTCATTGGGGCGATCTGGAGCGACTTTTCTGGTTCTTCGCAGGGAGAGATGGAGATCAAGGAGCGCCATGGGCGGAGAGGGACGTATGGCTAATGGAATTGGCATTGTCACATTGACTCAAATGAAAACACGCCGTGGGTGGATGTTTTCAAAAATGAGTTCAAAAAGTCGTTAAAAGTTGTTGGAAAGACCGCTAGAAAAATACTGCAACCGAGAGAAGGAAAGTCGGGGGTGACTGCTGAACGAGTTTTGTTTGCTGTACGGTTACAAACGCAAATACGCGATGAAGGTGTTGCCGGAAAGGAAGCCGACTGCGGAGGAAACATGAGTGGGGATCATTGCTGGAACGTGACGACGAGCTGATGACACCGTTTGAGCGTCAGATAGCCTGAAAGGACACGGATTCCGCACAAATAGCTCGCTTAGAAAAACAAATCGCCCAACTCGATCCCTTCACACTACGCGAGGACATCGAAAGAAAATTGCGCGCCATCTGGAAACTACCAAAAGCCGGGGAGCGCAAAAGCGCGTGCACTGGTTTACTCACAAACCAGTAGCTCTGGCTTGGCGTCAGTGCCGGAGCTCTTTCCCTCCGGGGCTCGGGCTGCCGCTACCTCACCCTCCGAGCGTTTGTGAATAAACATCAACTATTGTGACTTTTTTTGATTAAGGCAACGCTTACTTCGCTCTCACCGCTCTTATGCGAAGACTCATTATCCTCGCCAACCGCCTCCTAAAAATCCCAACTTTTCCTTGTAAACGAAGACCGTTACTGACCAATTCAAGGAAGACGCCGAGGTCTCTGCGGCGTTTCAGGAGTAGGAGGGCCGCTCCAGCCGACAGCATCCATACCGTTGCCGGTTCGGGGACTGCAGTTGCTCCCAAAAGCTTGATTTGGAGAGTGTCCCCGGTGTTAATTGTGAGTTCGGGTGAGAATCCGCTGAGGTAGTCGTTGAAGGGGAAGCTGTATACGTCAGTGAATGTTGTGGCGATTCCTGCAGCCCAGGGGTTGTAGTAGCTGTTGGAGGGTTGCGCATGGGTAAATCCATCGGCTCCACTCAGAGTCATCCACTGTTGACTCGTCAGGTCTCCGATAGCGGTGTTTCCTCCAGCGAGCGGTATGGCATCGCTGTTGATGAAGCCGTAGTTGTAGCCGGCTAGGAGGTCTCGAGTGATGGTGGAGAAGACGTCGTTGTCTCCGGTGTTTCCGTTGGATTTGCTCCCTGAGGCCCAGACAACGGAGTAGTCTGAGAGGACGGCCGCGTAGATGGATTCGCTCAGGTCTGAGGCCGCGCCGCTCCAGGTGATTGTGTAATTTCCCACCGAACTATCGCTTGAGCTTCCGGTGATGATTAGGGTTGTTCCATTGAAGGACACGGACGAGCCTGTGTAAGTTTGGGTTGCCGTTGGTCCTGACCCGCCCTGCTGGCCCGAGTATTGATTTGAGAGCTGGATGGGTTTGGCTCCAGCTCCGAACGAGTCGTTTACGTAGTTTTGGAAGGACGGGAAGTCGGCCGCATTACTGTTGTCCGAAGAGACGATCCGCGCGATCCCTCCATCGGCGGCGTTGATGATCGTGTTGGCGGTGTTGATTGGGACGGCCGCCAGTTTGCTTTGCAGGTTGTTGAGGGCCGCTTGGCTTTTGGGTGTTCCCCGGGTGACCCCATCTGAAATCCTCTTCATCTGGATCGGCACAGAGTAGTAGTTAATGTAAGTGATGTCGGGGTTGATGCTTGCGGAGCTACCTCCCGCGAACTCAATGTAGTTGTAGCTCATCTTGTCGCTTGTGATGGTACCGTTGGGGTCGGTTGGCAGGAAGGGTGATTGACTGAAAGGGGGAACGGTTGGCGGCGGAGCCGGGTTTTGTCCGGACTGGCCCAGCACGCTCGAGAGGTTCCCACTCGAGAAGAACAGGTTGCCGGCCCAGTCGGGGGCCAGGCTGATCGTGTTGTTATCTAGGCTAGAGAGTTGATAAGAGACGCCATTTTGAAGCGTAGTGCTTCCGCTGGTTGCGTTGAGCAAGGGTCCTAGGTAGCTAGTTGTCCCACTATCGTCTGGGTTCCTGACGGCCTGCACCGTTTGGATGAACGTGACCCAAGGGTCAGTGATATTCGTATTTTCGTTTACGATCTTTAGTGTGACGTTTTGAGCCTTTAAAGCGCTTGCCATGCAAAGTGCGAGTGTGGAAGCAGAAATAAGTCCTCTGAGAATCATGGCTTGATTTTTACTTCCCCACTTTTTGTGTCAATCCCTTATGTTTACAGCTCTGCACAACGCTTTGACTCAAATGAAAAGACACCGGCGGAGACTGTGAAGAAGTGGAGGGAGAGAGGCGATGCCTCAATGAAAACGACGCCGTGGGTGGATGTCTTCAAAAATGAGTTCAAAAAGTCGTTAAAAATTGTTGGAAAGACCGCTAGAAAAATACTGCAACCGAAAGAAGGAAGGTCGGAGGTGACTGCTGAACGAGTTTTGTGCGCTGTGCGGTTACGAACGCAAATACGCGATGAAGGTGTTGGCGGAAAGGAGGCCGACTGCCGGAGAGGAAGGAAAGCGGCGAGGAGACTCGAAGCCCCTGTGCAGAAAGATGCAAAAGACGGTGTTGCAGGTCATCTGGCTGGCTACCAATCAACCCGGCGGAATGGTTCGGTCGGGTGGTGAAGGCGCCAACAGTGAACAGGATTTTTGGAAGTTTGGAAAAACTGGAACATCATCTCATCGCAGTGGCCAGGAGCTGGAGCGAACCATCCCAAGTCGCCTCTCTCGTTCACCAGTGGATGCGCGATCAAGTAAACGCTACAGGCACGGCCTAAAGTCTATTCGCTAACAAATATTGGCATTAGAAAAACAAATCGCCAAACTCGATCCCTTCACACTACGCGAGGACATCGAAAGAAAATTGCGCGCCATCTGGAAACTACCAAAAGCCGGGGAACGCAAAAGCGCGTGCACTGGTTTACTCACAAACCAGTAGCTCTGGCTTGGCGTCAGTGCCGGAGCTCTTTCCCTCCAGGGCTCGGGCTGCCGCTACCTCAGCCTCCGAGCGTTTGTGAATAAACATCAACTATTGTGACTTTTTTTGATTAAGGCAACGCGCGGGGTGTGCGGAAAATTGACACTCCTGCTCAAACCCGCTTTGCTCAGGGCCAATGAACCGCCTCATCATGCTTTCCAGCTTGGTTGTTTTAACCCTTTTGGCAGGCTGCTCCGTCCCCGAAGGCCCCGTCACGCGCTTGCCAAAGACTAATGTTTTACCCTTGGCTATTGACGACACCTACCAATTTCGCAAGATCTTACTTTCTTCTTTCGATCCGAAATATATCGAGCCGGAAGCGAAGAACGACGTGATCCTTTTTGAGCGGGCACGCCGCACTTTTGGCGCGGTGGATTCCACCGAGATGGCCCAGCGCCACGGGAATTACTACACGATCTTTTGGCGCAACTCCACGCGGTCAGATGTGACCCTCCGCTTGGAATACCGTCAGGCCGGCCTTGGCAATTACGTCATGGCCAAGGAACGTTCATACCCCGACGCGGTTGGTTCGCACCGCTCGACATTTGAAGTCACCGGAGACGAATTTTTGGAAAACGGACCCGTCAGCGCTTGGCGCGCGCTCCTGATAGTCGAAGGCCGTATTGTGGCTCTCAGCCAGTCCCATATGTGGAGGTAGTGGCTATTTGACATTCCTTTTTCTTCCGCCTTAATTACCTTCTGTATCCCGTGAGCAAATCATCATCCATCCTCGTCGGTAGCGAAAATGGTGTTGTCTGGCTGAAGCTTGAGGGGCGCGGCACCTTTGAGAACTCACAGTGCGTGAAAGATTTTGTTCAACGCATGATCTCAAAGGGCAACAATGAGTTCGTTCTAGATTTAGAAAAGTGCGAACTCATGGACTCCACTTTCATGGGCACTCTAGCTTCAGTGGCCTTCAGCCTTCGCGATTTGGAAAGAGGGCTGCTTCGTGTTGTGAGAGCCAACACCCGGAATTTCTCGCTGCTTGAAGGCCTTGGCTTGGATCATCTCTTCCAAGTCGAACCCGAACCTGCCGCACCACTGCCTTCCGATCTTCAAAAGGCCGGAATACCCGGAGTCGCTCCGGAGGAGCAGAGAATCGCAATCCTTGAAGCCCATGAGGCCTTGATCGATGCCAACCCGCGAAATGCTGTTCGCTTTCAGGATGTCATTGAGTATCTCCGCCAAGAAATTTCGGAAGGCGAACCCTCGCCTGAGAATTAATCTCTCTTGATTGGCAAGGCGGCTTTCGGGAGATTAGTCCCTCAACACGTCATGTGGCTATACATTCCTGCACTCTGCATTTTGCTGTTCGCGGCAGTCTTTTTTGCCATGCGCAAAAGCAGGAACCGGGTGCGCGGGTTGGAGCGGCGCCTTGAGGAATTGCAGAAGGAGGAAGACCGGGTTTTTGATTTCCTGCATGGAATAGGTGCTGCCTTTTCGGAGGGCGTTCGCAGTTCAGAACTGCATCGGCTCATCGTTGAGAGTTCACTGCGAATCCTCGATGCCCAGTCGGGAGCCCTTTATCTTACAAATAAAACCGACACCGCTCTCACACCGGCCTTCATCACGAGCGGGTGC
>JBIJCR010000136.1:0-4926 GCA_044344595.1 Terrimicrobiaceae bacterium | reverse complement strand
ATCGAGAGATGGAGAAAGCTACCAGCCGAGGAGAAACTCCTTCGCCGCTGGCAGGCGATTCCTCGCGATGTGGCCCAGAGCATGGCCTTCGAGCGGGAGCCGGTGGAGCTGAGCCTCCTTCAAGGGATACTCGACCGGATCGAGCCACCCGATTTATTGAAACAACGCGTGGCATCCTCTCCTATTCCGAGATAGCGCCACTTCTTGCTGAGAAAGTTCTCGTTGTGGAATCCCGCATCTATCGCGGTGATTTTTCCAGCTACTCGCTTGATGAGAATCTTGCAGCTGATATCCACCGACTCATCTCAGAGGACCTCGTGTCAGACTGGGCAGGCAAATGGCGGACGATTGATGTTCGTGTGGGAAATCTCGAGCCACCCAAGCCGCCCATGGTTCCAGTCCTCATGCGTGATTATGGAGCCGATCTTGCCGCACGATGGCTGGAAGCAAGCTCGGAGATAGGCGACCTCACCTTGGAGTTCCTTGCCTTTGCGGAAGGGCGTTTTTTAACGATTCACCCGTTTGCCGACTTCAACGGCCGCACAATCCGCTTGTTGCTTCTTGAGTTGCTCCGCCGCCTCGACCTGCCTGAGTTGGAGCTTGCCCCCGAGTCCGAGACAGCGCGGCAAAAATACTTCGCCGCCTTGGAAGCCGCAGACCAAACCAACTGGTCACCGTTGATTGAAATTTGGAAATCCCGTCTCACACCTGAACCTTGAATCTCTTCCTGCCCGAGTCCCAATACTCCTGTTAATTCTGTAAATCCTGTCGCCCCTGAAAATCCATAACTCCATGAGGAAATTTTAAATTTTAAACGAGGGGGATACGGTGGGCGTGCCTCGGAATTTGCCATATCCGCAGAATCTTTTTGTGATCGGCACGGTGAATGTGGACGAGACGACCTACATTTTCTCTCCCAAGGTGCTCGACCGAGCCCATGTCATCGAATTCGAGGTGAACCCCACGCAAGTGAAGGCCTTTTTGGAGGATCCGAAGCCATTTCAACCAGTGCCGCGTGCGCCGGCGGGCCAAGCCGAGGCGTTTCTTGCACTCAGCCTGCGTGCGAGGGGACTTCAAGAGCCACCGCTGCCGGAGTTGCCGCCGACCGTGAAAACGGAGGTGAACAGGCATCTGCCTGAGGTGCTGGAAATCCTGCAAAATGGCCGATTTGAATTCGCCTTCCGCACGGCGAAAGAAGTCGTGGCGTATTTGAAGGTCGCGAGGGAACTCGCCGACGACAAAGCGGCGTGGGATGCGGGTGCGGCGCTGTCAAAAGAGGAAAGAGATCGAGGCATGGCCAGTTGGATGGCCGACCTCGACGACGAGATTCTCCAAAAAATCCTGCCACGCCTCCATGGCAGCCGCACACGGGTCGGCCCCTTGCTCGGCGCGCTCGGGTGGTATCTGCACTCGGGCGACAAGGAAGAAGCCATGAAGTTCTTCCCCGCACCCGGCGAGGAACTGCCCGAAAAGCCCGTGCAGGAAATCATCGCCTTGGACAAGGCCGCCGCCGGCTTCCCCCGCAGCTTCGCCAAAGTGCAACGCATGGCCCGCGTGGTCATCGAAGAGCAATTCGTGAGCTTCATCTGCTGAGGCGCCAGCTCGCCGATCGTCCCGATTGGGAAGTCCGAATAGCGTGATGGAGAGTTCCAAGGGGAAATTCTTGACATGCAATAGGCATGGAATTTCATTGAGCGAGCCATGAGCACTCTTTTAGAAATCGAAAAAGCTGCGGAGATGTTACCCGCAGACCAGCAGCGGGAGCTTTTTGGTTTCCTGCTGAAAAAGTTGCGTATGGACGGTCCGCCGCTCATGGCGCCAAGGATTTTTTCCGCCGAAGAGATGAACGCATGGATGGATGAGGACGAGGCGGATTTGCGCGGAATCACCCGAAACGCGTGAGGGTGTTTCTCGACGCCAGCGTGATCTTGGCTGCTTGCGGGCGTGATTCTGGAGCCTCAAGGCGGATTTTCGATATTCACAAACACGAGGGGTGGGCGATTTTGGCCAGTGGCTATGTGATGGGTGAGGTGCGGGCTAACATCGGGTCGCTGGGAGATCAAGCCGTGATCGACTGGCGTCGTTTGGAATCCGATTTGCGGTTGGTGCGAGACCAATTTGTGGTGAATTGGCCCGTGGTCTTCGCGCCTGCAAAAGACAGGCCGGTTCTTTTCACGGCGCTGGCCTTTGCCGATGTGCTCCTGACCTTGGACAAGCGTGATTTCGGTCCCTTGATGGGGATGGGTTTTTACGGTTTGGAAATCATGAAGCCGGGAGATTTTTTGAAGCGGAACCAGCACAGCTGAACGCGGAATTGACGCCGCCTTCCCCCGCAACTTCGCCAAAGTGCAACGCATGGCGCGAGTTGTCATCGAAGAGCAATTTGTGAGCTTCATCAGCTGAGGCGCATCAGTTAGGAGCGCCAATGTCCTCGTTGGCACTGCGCGCCGAAGCCGAGCAGGACCTCGCCGATCAGGGGGGCAATATGCCTCGCCCCCACCGAACCAAACGCTTCCCCACAAGCTAAACTCGTTGATCTAACATATGAACTTATTGCCATAAGTTCATACATCACTTCAAAATTTTCCAGAGTGTGTCGATGGACTCCACAAAGGCCTTTGCCCTGTCGGTAGGCGAGAGAAGAACTTTGCGGCCTTTCGATTTTTTGGAAACGAGTCCGGCTTCATGAAGTCGTTTCACATGTTCCACCGCTGTGGATTGCTCGATGCGGCATAGAGACGCGACTTCATTGACGCAGAGGGATGGACTCCGGATTAACAACCTCACGATTTCAATCCGGCGGTGGTTTGAGAACCCCGCCACCATTTTTGCCCGGCCACGATCAATCGAAGACATGCATCAGGACATATCGATTTATGGCAATAAGTCCATACATTCATCAAATCTCCTGAATCCCGAAAAAGAAACCGGCACCGCCATTTTCCCCCGCAGCTTCGCCAAAGTGCAACGCATGGCCCGCGTCGTCATCGAAGAGCAATTCGTGAGCTTCATCTGCTGAGGCGCACCGCGCCGATGGCTTAGGACTGGATGGAAGAAAAAAATCGATTTTAACGATGGAATTAGTAGAATTACATTATGAGCTTGGCACAGGTGATTGAGGAGTTGCCGCGGTTCACTGTGGTGGAACGGCAGGAGTTGTTGAGGAATGTTTTGGAACTCGACGACGAGGGGCTCTCGGATTCGGAACTGGCGCTCGTGGAGCAGCGCTTGGCGACTTATCAAGCGGACCCTGCAAGGGCTGTTGCGGCTGAGACCATGGCGGAGAGAATTCGGACGAAATTTTCCCTGTGAATTGGAAAGTTGTCGTTCTCCCCGAGTTTTATTCCGATTTGGAGGAGGCAGGGGATTGGTATGAGCAAAAGCTCCAGGGGCTCGGGGCAAGGTTTGCCGACGAGGTTTTGGATGTGTGGGCCGATTTGGCGGTCAATCCCTTACTCGGTTGTAAAAAACATCCCCGCACAAATATCCGTTGGCGATATCCGGAAAAATTCCCCTACAAGGTCGTCTATTCTGTCGAAGAAGAGAAAAAAACCGTCGTGGGTATTGCGTTGATTCATGCTGCAAGGCATGAACGGGTGCTTCGAAAGCGGACTCAAGGCTTATGAAACTCAATTACGATAGTCAGGCTGATGCTCTTTACTTGCGGCTCGACGATTCGAAGATTCTCGAGTCCGAAGAGGTGGCGCCTGGGATTATTTTAGATTTCAACGAAAAAAACCAAGTGGTCGGCGTCGAGATGCTCTCGCTCTCGAAGCGCACAGGTTCGAGAGTGCCTGATCTGGTGGAATTGAGCGGCCTCGTTCCTGCTTGAAGCGGAGCGGCCAAGCGGAAGCCTCATGCCAACCCCACTTCGCTTTTCCGCTTTGCAGTTGCCGCTACGGGGCGGATGGATGCTGGAGCTGAGGCGGCGGGGGTTCACGGGCGCGTGCGGGGTTTGTGCGGCCTTGCCTGCGGGATGGTTGGGTAGCGAGGAGGAGGGTGGTCCGCTGGCGTGGCGCCGGGTGGCTCGGGGACCTGCTGTGACGCTGGCTGAGACAGCGCCGCTGGTGTGGGAGATTTTTCATCCCGAGGGCGAAAAAGCGGGCTTCAGGCCCGAGGTGGAAAGCCATGCGCTATTCCAACGGCACTCGAGGATGGGGGCGTTGCCGCGCGGGGATTTCCAAGGGGTGAATTGCCTGGGCGTGGTGGAACTGGCGGTGCGCTTCGGCTCGGAACGGCAGAGTGTTTTTTTCGAGGTGGTTTCGACGAAGTTTGGCCATGAGCGGGATTTCGAGCGGATGACCCAAGACATCGCGACGAAGTGCGGGCAGTTATTGCTGCAATGGAACACGCCGTCGGGCGTTCCCTTCACAAGCGATCCGGAGCGGAGGCGGCGTCTGGTGCTGGAGCAGTTCCTTTACCTCTCGGAGGCTCTTGGCGGCGGGAAGCTGGAGCGGTGGATAGAGACGGTGCGGAACAATCCGCATAGCGCGCTGGAGAAGGAGGCGAATTGGCGGCCGGCGGGATTGGCTCGGAGCGGGGATTTTTTGCGGAATCCGATGGCGATGGCGAGGGATTGGCGCCGTGGGGCGAGGCTTCTGCCCGGCGAGGTGCTGGATGTGCGCAAGCGCGAGGATCGGGATACGCCGCCGAACCGTTTTTTGCTCCATGCGCTGGAGGCTTTCGATGCGGTGTGCCGCGAGGTGGTGGGGCTTTTTCCCCCGAAGGGTGGTCCGGCGGCTGCGGCGGCGCAGGAGCTGTCGTCGCGAATTTCGGCGCTGCTGGGCGGGGCTTTTTTCCGGGAGGTGTCGCCTCCACAGAGGCTGGCGCTGGAGAACCAGACTCTGCAAAAGCGGGAGGGCTATCGCGATATCCTGCGCGTGTGGCTGCAACTCGATCAGGCGGCGCGCTTGGACTGGGAGGGGC
>JBIJCR010000048.1:0-16626 GCA_044344595.1 Terrimicrobiaceae bacterium | reverse complement strand
ACGGATGCGTGGCATGACGGAGTGGTCCGTATGAAGCGTGGCGGTATTTTTCTGATATCCGAACGCGCCCAGCAGGCGGCATTGGGCTTCATCGGGAGCGGCCAGCATGGCGAGGGCCTCGTCGGCATGGGCGGCGATGATGATGCGGTCGAATTCGCAAACCGTTCCGTCCTCGATGCGGACTGTGGCGCCGGAGGTGGATTCCTTCACTTCAACGGCTTTGGCTGGGAGTTGGACGGGGCGAAGGTGGACCAGGAGCTTGTCTCTGTAGCTGCGCGAGCCACCGCTGACTGTGAACCATGGGTGGTGGGTCGTGACTCCGAGAAATCCGTGGTTTTGAAAAAAGCGGATGAGGCTTAATGCAGGGAAATCCAGCATTTGGCGCGGATCGGTGGACCACACCGCAGAGCTCATCGGGATGAGGTAAAGGTTGAGGAAATCGACGCCCAAGGCGTTCCGGTGCACAAATTCGCCAACGGTGCAGTTCAGCGAGTCGGGTTTGTCCAGCAGCGCGCGGGCGACGCGGAAGAAGCGCAGGATTTGGAAAACGAGGGCGTGGAAGCGCGGGTTGAGGATGTTGGCGCGCTGGGCGAAAAGTTTGTCGAGCCCCATGCCATTGTATTCGAGGCCACTCGGCAGGTGCTGGACGCTGAAGGACATTTCCGAGGGTTTTGTCTCGATGCCGAGTTCCTCGAAGAGGCGCACAAGATGCGGATAGGTGACATGGTTGAAGACGATGAATCCTGTATCAATCGGGATCTCGCGTCCGTTTTCCTCCACCGTCACGGTGTTCGTGTGTCCACCGGGCCGAGCCTCGCGTTCGATGAGTGTGATATCTGCGTGTTGGCGGAGTTGCCAGGCCACGCCCATCCCGGCGATGCCGGAGCCGATGATGCCGATGCGCTCTTTCACTGCTGAGCGGACTGGTTCACCCCGGACTCGGAATAGACGCGGGCTGGAACGCCTTTGATATTCCACACGAGACCGAATGCGCCGAGCAGGCGAATCACATAGTAGGAGATGTCGATCTCCCACCAGTAAAAGCCCTGCTTCGCAGAGGCTTGGAAGTGGTGGTGGTTATTGTGCCAGCCCTCACCGAGTGTCAGTAATGCGAGAAGCAGGCTGTTCCGGCTGTCGTCGCCGGTTTCGAAGCGCTTTTTGCCGAAGCAGTGCGTGAGTGAATTGATCGTGCAAGTGGCATGGAACAAAACCGTGGTGCTGATGAAAAATCCCCAGATGACCATTTGCCATGGCGAGGTTCCAAGTCCGGGTGCAAAAGCTTCCAGTGCCGCTCCGAAGCCGTAGAGCGCTGCGAACAATAGCGCCGGGCCTATCAAGTCGAAACGGTTCAGAAAAACCAGCTCGGGATATTTTGCGAGATCCTTAACGCGATCGTAGTCGGTCGGAAAATTCCTGCTGCTCGTTAGCCAGCCGATGTGGGACCAAAGGAAACCCTTCATGCCGGGTGAGTGGATGTCGTGCTCGTCATCCGAGTGCCTGTGGTGGTGACGGTGCACGGATGCCCACCAGAGCGGGCCGCGTTGCACGGCGGTGAGACCAAGAAGGGCGAAGAGGAATTGGGTGACCCGCGAGGTATGATAGGCGCGGTGGCAAAAGTAGCGGTGGTAGATCGCGGTAACGGCAAACATACGGGTGAAATACAGCACCATGGCAGTGATGACGGCCGCCCAGCTCCAGCTTGTCCAGATAACGCCGAGGCAGCCGATATGCAGAACGATGAAGGGAATCGCCCGAGAGAATTCAAATCGCTCTGGCATCTCGCGTACTTTCTCTGCGCCAGCGGGAAAGTAATCCGAGTCGATGGATCGAATTAGACGTGCAAACAGTGTTTTTATAAAATTCATCGAAATTAATCCTCCGCAATACCGAGCAAATCAAGGATACGATTCAGGTCGTCTGTGCCGTAATATTCGATCTGGATGTGACCCTTCTTTTCGGAGTGGTTCATTTGAACGCGGGTGGCGAGTCGATGGGTCAGGAGGTTTTGGACCCGTTGAATGGCGGGAGTTGGCTCGGTGGTGGCTCCAGTGCCGTTGCGGCGAGGTCGTATGATGCCTGTGTCTGCTAACTTTTTTGCGGCCATTTTTTCTGCAACCCTCACCGAGAGGCTTCCTCGGACGATCTGGTCGGCGAGCCATTTCTGCTCGTTGTGGTTTTTTAGCGAAAGAAGAACTTTGGCATGTCCCACGGAAATCCGGCCGTGTTTGAGGAGGGATTGTGCATCGGACTCCAAGTCGAGGAGTCGCATGGCATTCGCGACCGAGGCCCGGCTTTTGCCGACACGGCGGGAGATTTCCTCCTGCGTGAGGCTGAATTCTTGGTGAAGCCGGGCATAGGCGGCGGCCTCTTCGATCGGGTTCAGGCCTTCGCGCTGGAGATTTTCG
This sequence comes from Terrimicrobiaceae bacterium, assembly GCA_044344595.1. GTDB lineage: Bacteria > Verrucomicrobiota > Verrucomicrobiia > Chthoniobacterales > Terrimicrobiaceae > UBA967. Next base: position 14,221 of record JBIJCR010000048.1, on the reverse strand, counting down.
ATGAGGGCAAGTTCCAGTACCTCGCGGTCGCTGGCCTCGCGAACGATAACGGGGACATCCCCCAGACCGACTTCCTTTGCAGCCCGCCAGCGGCGCTCGCCGGCGATAAGTTCATAGACTCCATTCGCCTGACGAACGATGAGGGGCTGGATGATGCCGCGTTCCCGGATGCTCTCGACCAGTTCGTGCAATTGATCTGAGGAAAAATCAACGCGTGGTTGCAGTGGGCTTGGGCAGATGCTTGCGAGCGCGAGCCTTTGGATCCTCTCGCCGTGTTCTTCAATTGGAGCGGGACTGGCCACGCGCTTGTTGATGAGTGCGCCGAGGCCCTTTCCGAGTGCTTGCTTTGCCATGGAAGCAGAGACTAAACATGCAGCAAGTCGTCGACAAGTAGAAGGCGCGTTTCATTTTTTAAGCCAGGCCCGATGCCAAAACTAATTAGCCATCTTCAGCTCTGGGAGGATTCCTTGCCGCGTGCACCTGCCGGGCAGATGGCTTGCGACGAGGTGCTGTTCCACTCTTGCGGAACGTCGGTTTTGCGAGTTTACCGCTGGACTGCGCCTGCGGTGACATTTGGGTATGCGCAGAGGCTTGCTGCGGTTGAGCTTTTGGCGCGCAGATTGCCTGTCATGCGTCGATGGAGCGGAGGAGGGATGGTTTTTCATGGTAGCGACATCACGCTGGCGCTTGCGATTCCGGCTTCGGAATTGTTGGCATCCGGCAGTTCGCGGGATGTTTACAGCGCGATTCACCAGTGCCTGCTTCCAGCGATTCAAAAATACCTCCCGGATGCGCGTTTGGTGCTTCCGGAGGAATGCCGGTGTGGGCCTCTTTGTTTTGAGAATCCTGTGGCTTTTGACATCATCGCTGGTGCCTCAAAAATTTGCGGCGGAGCGCTCAGACGCTCGAAAGCAGGCTTTCTTTATCAAGGTTCGCTTCATCTGCCGGGCGCGGTTCCGGCTGAAATAGCCAACTCCCTTGCAGCTGAAGTTTCGTGCTTTGAAAAAGCCGCCTCACTTCAGGAGGCCATCGAGAAGCTTGCTTCCGGCAAATACGAAACCCCAGCGTGGCTAGCGATGCGTTGAGTGATATGACAAGACCAATTCTCCAAATTCCATGGCAATAATCGGAATAACTGGCGGCATTGCCTCGGGCAAATCGACTTTTAGTCGCGCTTTGGCTGAAAGTCTTGCCGCGTGGATCTTCGATTCCGACGCCTGTGCCCGGGAACTTCTCGATTCCGATCCCGCTGTTCGCGAAGCCGTGATTCGTGACATCCTTCCCACGGCATATCGAGTAGATGGAACGCCAGACCGCGCCGCCATTCGGGCGCTTGTTTTTTCAGATCCTGCAGCCAAGGCCCGCCTCGAAGCAATTCTGCATCCGCTCGTTCGCGCCCGCAGGCAGGCTCTGGCTGATGATGTTCGAGCCGATGGGCGCGATCTGCTTGTGGATATACCCCTCCTTTTTGAAACCAGCGCCTCTTCCGGATTCGATCTCATAGTGACAGTTGCTTGTTCTCCTCAAATTCAAACTCGGCGCGCCATGTCGAGAGGCCTGACGCTGGACCAGGTGGAGCAAATTGTGGCCTCGCAATGGGGCAACGCACAAAAAATCGCTCAGTCGGATTTTGTCATTTGGAATGATGGCTCCCTGCGCATGCTTGTGGCGCAGGCGGAGGAATTGGCCTCACGCTTGGAATCGAGGCCGCTAAAAATAAAGCCTTCGGTTTCTTGACATCCTTGCCGCACCCGATAGTTTCTTCCATTCGTTCACAAAACTGATCCTATGGCATTCACAGAAGTCATTCTTACCGCAAATATTCCCAAGCTCGGCGCAGAGGCCGACATCGTCAAAGTCCGCCGTGGCTTCGCCCGCAATTTTCTTTTTCCTCAAGGAAAAGCCCTTGAAATCACTGCCGGATCCCTTCGTCAGATCAACCATCTCAAAGCCAAGCGCGCCGAGCGCGAGGCCCGCGAGGTGACCGCTGCCGAGGAAGTCGCTTCCAAGATCAACAAACTCTCGATCAGCTTCACGCTCGATGCCGGAACGACTGGCAAAGCCTTCGGTTCCGTCACTGCTAAAGATATTCACGATCGCATCGCTGCCGATCTCAAACTAGAAGACCTTCCCAAGCACGCTGTCGTTCTTGAGAAGGCCATCAAGGAAAGCGGTGACCACACTGTAGCCGTAAAGCTGCATCCTGATGTCACAGCCAACCTTAAGATCGAGGTTAAAGTGAATGTGCCTGCAGTGGAGGAATCGACCGAGCCGGCTCCTGAAAAAAAATATCGCCGCAAAGTCACCACCGAGGCCTGATTTTTCAGTCCCGCGTATTCATTTCTAATTCGACATGAGGCCGTGCGAGAAAGTTATCTTTCCGTCCGGCCTCATTCTTTTTTCGAACTTCCGTAATTTTTCCTGATCGCCCATGTCTTCCACTCCTGAACAAAACGCCAGCGTGTCGGCTTCACAGGGTGATGTCGCAAGCAAGGGACGCGGGAAGAAGAAACCAGATTACCAGCAACGCGGATCGGCCTATCTTCCAGACGCCCGTCGTCCGCTGCCGCAGAGTCTCGATGCCGAGAAGGGGCTTCTTGGCTCGATTTTGCACTCCGCCACGGCGCTGGACGACACCATGGCTCAGATGGAAGCACGTCACTTCCATCTGCCTGCCCACCAGAAAATTTTCGATTTATTGGTCGAGATGCGAAATGGCGGGAAGCCGATCGACCTCATCGCGCTCACCCAGACGCTCGAGGACCGTCGCATGCTCGACGAGGTTGGCGGGGCAGTTGCGATCACCGAGCTTTTTACTTTTGTTCCGACAGCGGCAAATGCCGATTACTACCGCGAAATCATTCTCGAAAAATATCTTCTCCGCCGCGTCATTACGACCTGCACCGAGTATGTCGCCCGCGCCCACGAGGAGCAGGGCGATGTGAGGATCCTCCTCGACGAGGTCGAGGCCCGCGTGCTCGAGATTGGCGAGCAGCGTTTTCAATCAACCATTCCAACCATGAAGCAGATGGTAAGTGATGCGATCGATAATATTGAGAAGCTCTCGCGCTCCGGAGGTGGCATCACTGGCCTCCCAACCGGATTTCACGAACTCGACCGCATGACGAGTGGCATGCATGAGGGTGAGATGTTCGTCATTGCCGCGCGTCCCTCGATGGGAAAAACCGCCCTTGCTATGAATATCGCTGAACATGTCGCGATTGATGCCGGTAAGCCTGTTGCCGTTTTTTCCCTTGAAATGGGCGCCCAGCAACTCGTGCAGCGTCTTCTTTGCTCCAGGGCGCGGGTGAATGGCTCCAAACTCCGGGATGGCTTCATCGCCAATCGCGAAATGACCAATCTCATCAACATTGCCGGTCAGCTCTCCAAGGCGAAAATCTTTGTCGATGACACGCCTGGTTTGAGCATTTTGGAGCTCCGCGCCAAGGCCCGCCGCCTACACAACCGCGAACAAATCCAACTTATCGTCATCGATTATCTCCAGCTCCTGCGATCCGGTTCCCGCCGAGCCCAAGAAAACCGCCAGATCGAAATCCAGGAAATCTCCTACGGCATCAAAGCCCTCGCCAAGGAACTTAAACTCCCCGTTATCGTTCTCGCTCAGCTGAATCGAAATCCCGAGCAACGCACCGGCTCCAGCGCCGGCCGCCCACGCCTGAGCGATCTTCGAGAATCCGGAACGATCGAGCAGGATGCCGACATCGTCGGGCTCCTCATTCGCGATAAATACTACGCAGAAGATGAGGAAGCCAAAAAAGAAGCCGCCGGCAAGGCCACTCTCATCATTGCTAAACAGCGAAACGGCCCCACTGGCGATGTGCCTCTGACCTTCCTCGAGGAATACACCCGCTTCGAGGACGCTGCCGTCGAGCGCACCGATCCGCAATAAAGTCCCCTTCCCGCCGAAAAGGCAGTTTTTTCCCACCGCTTTGTTTCCCGGTCGTCCCACGCCGATCTTGTGCGCTCACGCTCAATAATTGGTATCTACTTAAAAATCGATAAATCTCTACTCCTCTGTGCTCTCTGTGTCCTCTCTATGTCCTCTGTGGTTAATCTCTTCGGAGGGGTGTCGCACAACAAAAAGTTGGTTCGGGAATTGCTAGGTATTCAAGCATCAGTAGGCCACCAGCCTGCAAAACCTAAAATGACCTATTTTCCTACTAAAATCATGAGCAAAGACGATATTGCCACTCGCATCGAAGAAGCCCTCGCCCTCCTGGATATCGGCCTCGAGCAAGAGTCCGAAGCCATCATCCAAAGTCTCCTCGCGCATACCCCCACTGCCGAGGTCCACTCGGCCGCGATTTATATTTTCAACCGCCTCGGTCGCTTCATCCGAGCTTCTGTGTCTGCGGATGTCCTCCTCGATCAAAAGCGCATCCTTCCTGCCGAAGAACTCTTCCGAATCGCCCTGGCGTTCAACTTTTCCGGACGACTCCAAGAGGCCTACGATATCGAAAAATCGATCTCTCCGGAAAACAACGAGCAGTCCCTCGTGCGCCTCTACGGCCTAGCCTGCAAGGCGAACCGCCTCGGTCGCCACGCCGAGTCCCTCATCCATTTGCTCGGCTGCCTCTCATTTCAGAACACCGAAGCGGGGGATGCCCACAGGAAAATCTTCCTCGATAGCGAACTTTCCTCACTTTGGGAAAAAATCCCATCCATCCCGCTCACGCTTCGTCAGGCCATGCGTTACTGCAATCTGCCCTTCGACGAAATTCTGGCCCTCAACGAATCTGTGTTTCCACTCCGCTGCGTGGACCAGATGGATATGCATGCCATGCCGGCAAAATTCCATGCGCTGCTCCGGCCCGTGTACGCTACCTGTTTCGAGGTTGCTCCTGCCGTAGAGGCCGCAAATCCCGCTCTGGCCGCCGAGTTTGCCGCCTGGCAGGCCGCTGTCGTGGCTCCCCGCTTGGACGCCTTCCGTGCGCTCCGCGAACGCATCGCATCCATCGTCTTGGAGCAGCAACTCACCTTTGCTCAATTCCAGGCTGCGAAAGGACGCTTCGGCTGCGCCCGCAACCACCTCGTTTGCCATCTTCTCCAAAGTCCCGGCGCCAGCCTTGCAAACCTGCCCGAAATCCCGCACCTTCGCCCCCTCATTGAGGAATTCCGTGCTCAGGAAGCCGAGTGTCCGGAGTCTTTCCGCACGCTCATTTCGTGGGTATACCGCGACGAGCCGGAAAAATTCCTCCGCGATGTTCTGCCGGAAATGCCCCTGCTGAACCGCACTTCCGGCTACGCCCTGCTTGCTGCCGGTTGCATGCATTACCGACTTGGCGACACCGCTGCCGCCATCGAAAGTTGGTCCGCCTGCGCGCGCAAGTGGCCGCTCGACGACGCGCCCGTCATGAACGCCGCCATGCTCCTCAGCGGTGAAAAACGCTGGGACGAAGCCACGCAACTCATTAACCGCCTGCCCGACGAGTGCATGAAATCCTTGCTGTGGAAACGCGCGCACCACGCCATCAGCGAACGCCGCACCTTCTCTCTCAGTAGCAAAACAAATCCCACGCCCCGCATTCCCACGCCCACTTTCGGGAATCTCTACTCCGGCGCGGACGAGGAATTCCTTGTGGAGCATAAGCAATTCACGCCTATCGTTTGCTGAAGGCGGTGCCCCAGCCGGCGCTGGAAGCTTACCGGCAAGTATCTGCACTTTCTCAGCCGAAGTAGGCTGATGATTGACTTCGGTCCTGTTGCATGGAGTCCTTCGGCTTACTTTTCGAGAACGAGGAAAGAAGCTGACTTCAATTCAGGCGTGCTGCCATTCTGGGTTTCCCACTCCGCCTCAACGACGACAATCGTGAAGGCGCGCCCGGCGATGTCCCAGTTGAATGATGGCGGGGCGGGGGCCGTGGTGGAAAGGGTATCGAGCGTGCCGAGATCGAACCGCTTGTCGACGTTCAACCCAATTTTTGCAACGATTTCCCCACCTCCTTGGGACACAGAGAGTTCATTTCCTTCGGCGTCGTTTCCGAGTTTGGCGTTGGATGAAGCGCCGGAGGCTGGGAACAGGTTTTTGGCATTGCCGAGCGGAACGGGCCTGTCGGCGGGCCAGGTAAAAGTCGACCTTGACCCTCCATTGCCGCTCAACTCTGGCAGCGCGAGTTTTTCGCGGACGGCGGCGAAGATTGTATACCCACGTGAGTCCGCTCGGATATCGAGTTTACCGACGAATCGCTCGATAACGGAGAGGTCATAGTTCAAGGAAATGTATTCGGCAGCCGAGGCAAGGCGGCGTGTGGATTCGGCGGAGCGGGGGGCGGGCTCTGCGAGGAGTTTTTCGAGCCGGGCGCTCTGGCTGGCAAGCGAGACCTGGCGGGCTCCGAAGGGGCTGAAAATGGCGATGAGCGCGAACGCGGCCAGGAGGGCGGGGGCTGCAGCTAGGGAGAGGTTTTTTCGGAGAAAAAGCAGCACACAAAAGAGGTCTAGCCAGATGGCAAGCGCCAGTGCGACATAGCGTTCGAAGGTGAAGCCGTATTCCGCGATGCGCACCCAAAGCGAGAGTAGGAGCAGGATGCTGAATACCGGAAAAGCTGGGAAGACGAGGGCGAACGCGCGGGCCCATGCCTTGTCGGCGCGCCAGGGTTCCAGGAGCAAACGCCCAGCGAGGCTGTAGCAGCCGAGCGCTAGAACGGGCAGCGCGACCATGCCATCAGGCAGCTTTTGTTCGAAGGCGATTTTTGCGGCGTAGGCGGTGAGGATGGCGGTGAAAAGGAATCCGAGTGGAATTGCGGCGACTTGGCAGAGACGCCCCCACATTGCAAAACCCGGCTGCGAGCGGTCGAACTCGTCATGGGCCGCAGGAAGCATGGCTGTGGCTGTGACGGGAGCGACGAACAGCCAGCAGATGACGAAGCAGTCGCCGAATACATTCCACTTCCACAATTCCAGGCCGAAGAGTAACTCGATGCTTATAATCGCCAGGAGGAGGCCGATTTGAACGAAGAGCGCAAGCAGTCCGGCTAGAACGATTGCATTGAGTGTGCCGATATTGACGCGCCACCAATTATGCGGTGGGGATTTTGCAAGTCCTGGCACGGCGCTGGCGATGGACAGCGAGGCAACGAACAGCATGGTGTGAATCTGCCAATTCTCGAGATACCTCAGAAACCACCAGTTGGAAAAGGCCCATGCCAGCGCACCGGCGTGAAAGAGCAGTCTGCCGCGCGGGAAAAGTTCCCCCGCGAAAGCGGCCGCAACGAGTAGTGGAAGCGCGAGCCCGGCGGCGAAAACCACCAGCACCAGCTCCTTGTCGAGCGATGTGGAATAGATGTGGTTTGCTGCGATCGAGCACGCCGTGGCTACTGCTGCTGCAAGGATCACCAATGGAAATCGGTAAATTCCGGTCGAGAGGGCAGTGCCGAAATTTCGAAGTGATGAAAATTGCACCTCCCGCATGGAAAGTCTCCGCAAGATAGACGTCAATTGAATTCCATTTTCCAGCGGGATTGTGCGATGTGTGCCTTGGATGCCGCTCCGCACGGCACGACCGCTTAGTAGCGGTAGTGCTCGGGCTTGTAGGGGCCCTCCGATGGCACGCCGAGGTATTCCGCTTGGCTCTTGGTGAGCTTGGTGAGGACGACGCCGATTTTTTCCAGGTGCAGGCGGGCGACTTCCTCGTCGAGCTTCTTAGGCAGGCGATAGACGGTGTTTTTGTATTTGTCCTTGTTCTGCCAGAGGTCGATTTGGGCAAGCGTCTGGTTGGTGAAGGAATTCGACATCACGAAGCTTGGGTGGCCTGTGGCGCAGCCGAGGTTCACGAGGCGGCCGTCAGCGAGCATGTAGATGCTCTTCTTGCCGCCCGGCAGGAAGTAGCGATCATATTGTGGCTTGATGGTCTCGCAGCGGATGCCTTTATGTTTCTTGAGTTGCTCGACCTGGATTTCGTTGTCGAAGTGGCCGATGTTGCAGACGATTGCCTGGTCTTTCATCGCGAGCATGTGCTGGAGCGTGATGATGTCTTTGTTGCCGGTGGTGGTGACATAAATGTCGCCGACGCCGAGCGTGCTTTCGATGGTGTTGACTTCGAAGCCTTCCATAGCGGCTTGCAGGGCGTTGATGGGGTCGATCTCGGTGACGATCACTCGGGCACCGTAGGCGCGGAGCGAGTGGGCGCTGCCTTTGCCAACATCGCCGTAGCCGCACACGACGGCGACTTTTCCGGCGATCATGACATCGGTCGCACGCTTGAGACCGTCAGCGAGGGACTCGCGGCAGCCGTAGAGATTGTCGAATTTGGACTTCGTGACCGAGTCGTTTACATTGATGGCCGGTACGAGCAATTTGCCTGCCTCGGCGAGTTGGTATAGACGGTGGACGCCTGTCGTGGTTTCCTCGGAAACGCCTTTCCAAGCTTTGGCCACCTTGGTCCAGAAGCCGGGGCGCTCCTCGGCGACGCGGCGAAGTAGAGCTTTGACGACGGAAACTTCATGGTTTTCTGCTGGTTGGTATGCCCACTTGTCGCCTTTTTCGAGTTCAGCACCTTTGTGGATGAGAAGGGTCACATCGCCGCCGTCATCGACCACAAGTTGCGGTCCGAGGTTGCCGGGGAATGTGATCGCCTTGAGGGTTAGTTCCCAATATTCCTCGAGAGTTTCGCCTTTCCATGCAAAGACTGGCGTGCCGGTCTCCGCGATAGCTGCGGCTGCATGGTCTTGAGTGGAGAAAATATTGCAGCTCGCCCAGCGCACATCGGCACCAAGATCAACCAGCGTCTCGATGAGAACCGCTGTCTGAATCGTCATGTGGAGGGAGCCGGTCACGCGCACGCCCTTCAGCGGCTTTTGCTTGGCGTATTTTTTACGAACCGCCATGAGGCCGGGCATTTCATGCTCTGCAACGCTGATTTCCTTGCGTCCCCAGTCGGCCAGCGAGATGTCGGATACAATGTAATCTGCGCCCTTTGGAGTGGCTGCGGCGTATTTGGCAAGATTGGAAGTCGCGGCGGTGAGTTCAGCGAGAACGGCGGCGGCGGATGCTTTTGATTTGGAGGTGGATTTGGTGGCCATAAGAGTTTTAAGTTTTAAGAATTAAGTTTTAAGTGGTGGTTGCTCGTGGGTCGGTGGGTTTGCGGGTGTTTTTTGTGGTTTTGTTTTGGTGATGGATTTGCGGAGGCCTTCGAGCATTGCGGAGATTTCTTTAGATTCCGCGATGAGGGATTTGGATTTGTGGGATTCGAGGTTTTTGAGTGTGGCTGCGATGTAGAGTTGTGTTCGGAGTTCGCCGCAGGAGCCTTTTGCTATTTTCAGGAATTGGGAAAATTCCTTCACGCCTCCGCGTTCGGCTCCTTCAGCAATGTTCGAGGGAATCGACAAGGCTGAGCGCTCGATCTGGTTCTTGAGATTGATGAAGTCGCAAGACCGGAACTCCTCAAAAATCTCAACAGCCAAGCGGCAAGCACGCTGCCAGACTTCAAGATCTTCAAAGGATTTATAAGCCATGAGGAGTTTTACGAATTAAGTTTGTAAGTTTTAAGTTGTGTTGTTTTGAATGCCGATGAGGTGGGTGGAAGTTTGGTCTTCCGAATCAAGCACGGCGCGGGAGCGCCAGCTTAAAACTTAATTCTTAAAACTTAAGACTCCGCCGTTCCTCAGCGCGCCGCTTTTTTCAGCGCTGCCGCTTTGTCTGTCTTCTCCCAAGTGATATCTTTGTCTTCCTTGCCGAAGTGACCATAGTTTGTGGTCTTGCTGTAGATTGGGCGGAGGAGGTTGAGTTGGGTGACGATGTCGGCTGGTTTGAAGGAGAAGACGGATTTGACGGCTTTCTCGATATTTTCCTCGTTCACCTTGTGTGTGCCGAAGGTGTCGATGTGGATGCTCACGGGTTGCGGGTGGCCGATGGCATAGGCGAATTGCACTTCGCAGCGGTCGGCAAGGCCGGCGGCGACGACGTTTTTCGCGACATAGCGGCCCATGTAGGCGGCGCTGCGGTCCACTTTCGATGGGTCCTTTCCTGAGAAGGCGCCACCGCCGTGACGGCCCATGCCGCCGTAGGTGTCTACGATGATTTTACGGCCGGTGAGCCCAGAGTCGCCTTGAGGGCCGCCAATGACGAAGCGGCCGGTCGGGTTGATGAGGAACTCGCTGGAGGCGTCTAGAAAATCCTTCGGGATGACCTTGCGAATCACATTTGCGATCAGGAACTTGCGGATTTCCTCGATCTCGACTTCTTCGGTGTGTTGGGTCGAGATGACGACATTCGTGACGCGGACGGGCTTGCCGTCTTGATAGAGAACGGAAACTTGGCTTTTCGCATCAGGGCGAAGCCATTTCACCTTGCCGGCTTTGCGGATGGCAGTGAGTTCGCGGCCGAGGCGGTGGGCGAACATGATCGGAGCAGGCATCAGTTCCGGTGTCTCGTTGCAGGCGTAGCCGAACATAAGGCCTTGGTCGCCGGCGCCTTGCTCGGCAGTGGCTTTGCCTTTGGCTTTTTTGTTATCCACACCTTGCGCGATGTCAGCACTCTGTGCGGTGAGGAGGTTTGAAATGAAGACGCGGTCGGCATGGAAGACATCGTCGTTGTTCGTGTAGCCGATGCTACGGATCGCCTCGCGGACGATCGAACCGATGTTCATTACGGAATCAAGTGCGGCTCCTTTGATCTTAGGAATGGTGATTTCACCGCCTACCACGACGGTGTTGCTTTTCACAAAGGTCTCACAGGCCACACGGCTGGTCTTATCGATGCTGAGGCAGGTGTCCAGCACTGCATCGGAGATCGTGTCGCAGACTTTGTCGGGATGGCCTTCGCCAACGGATTCGGAAGAAAAAATATAACGGCGTGACATAGATTTTATTGGTTTGGTTTGAGGTTAAGCTTTACGTATCTTCAAATCCGAATATATTGATACGTTCAATGGCGTCAATCTTGAAATCTCTGCGTGCTTTGTCGGATCCAATTCGACTGCGCCTGCTGCTCCTTTTGATGGAAGAGGAACTCACAGTCGCCGAGTTGCAGGAGATTCTTGGTCTAGGGCAGTCGCGTATTTCGACCAGTTTGGCGCATTTGAAGCGTGAGGAGTTGGTAAAGGATCGCCGGGTTGGGAAAAACAACTTCTACTCGGTTGGGGAGGATCTCGGTGAGCCTGCTCTGGCTGTTCTCGAGGCGGCAAGGGCGGAGCTGAAAGAGGCCTCTGCGGACAAGGCACATCTCTTGTTCACACTCAAAAAGCGCCAGGACCTAGCAGCCGACTATTTCAACAAACTGGCGGGGAAATTTGGCCGAGCCTATGTGCCCGGCCGCTCGTGGCAAGCGCTCTCGCACGGGCTTCTGCGCCTGCTGCCGCCCATGGTCATCGCGGACCTCGGAGCAGGCGAGGGGACACTTTCGCAATTGCTGGCCCGTACCTCGAAGAAGGTCATCGCTATTGATAACTCCGAGAAGATGGTCGAATTCGGTTCTGGTCTTGCGAAGGAGCACGGGTTTTCCAACCTCGAATACCGGCACGGCGATATCGAAGATCCACCGATCGATGCAAACTCTGTCGATGTGGCTCTTTTTAGCCAGGCTTTACATCATGCCGCCGTTCCTCAGCGAGCATTGAATGCGGCTCAGCGGATTCTCAAACCTGGTGGGCGTGTGATGATTCTCGATTTGCTCAGCCATACTCATGAGCCGACTCGCGAGCTTTACGGACATGTTTGGCTGGGATTTTCCGAAATCGAGCTTCACCGCATGATGAAAAAGGCGGGGTTCTCCAAAATTGAATCATCTATTGTCTCTCGCGAATCGGAGGCGCCATTTTTTCAGACCGTGCTGGCTACAGGCATGAAGTGAAGTGTTTCGTCAACGGGTGCCTTTTTTATCCTCGCCAATCTCATGCCACGACTCTAAACTTATGTCTCTGTTTTATAAATTATGAAGACCAAAAAATCCGCCGCTGCGAAACCCACCACTACGCCTGAACGGGGCAAAGTCATGAATGGTGCGGAGATTCTCGTGGAGTGCCTCGAGCGCGAGGGCGTTGAGGTGATTTTTGCCTACCCCGGCGGATGCTCGATGCCGATTCACCAAGCGCTAACGAAAACAACAAAAATCCGTACTATCCTTCCCCGCCACGAACAGGGCGGTGTCTTTGCTGCCGAAGGCTATGCACGTGTCACTGGCAAAGTCGGAGTCTGCATGGCGACCTCCGGTCCTGGAGCTACAAACCTTGTCACCGGCATCGCGGACGCCTTTATGGATTCGATTCCTCTTGTGGCTATCACCGGCCAGGTTCCTCAGGAAATGATCGGACGTGGAGCGTTTCAAGAAACGGATGTTTTTGGAATGACCCTTCCGATGGTGAAGCACAGCTACCTTGTGTGGGATGTGAATGAGCTTCCCCGCATTGTCAAAGAGGCCTTTCACATTGCCTCCACCGGCCGTCCTGGGCCTGTGCTCATCGATATTCCGAAGAACATTCAGAATCTCACCACGCAGCCGATTTTTCCTAAAACCGTCAACTTGCGTGGCTACAAACCCGAGCGTAAAGCGGATGATGTCGCCCTGAACGAACTCATCGGAATGCTCGGAGAGGCGAAGGCACCGATGATTTATTGCGGTGGGGGCATTATCTCTGGAGAGGCTTCTGCCGAGTTACTCGAGTTCGCCGAGCGCACTCAGATTCCTGTGGCTACCACCCTCATGGGCATAGGTGGATTCCCCGAAACCCACATACTCTCACTCAAATGGCTCGGCATGCACGGCACTGTTTATGCGAACAATGCCGTTAACGAAGCCGACCTCCTACTCGCTATTGGCGTGCGCTTCGATGATCGCGTCACTGGCAAGGTGGAGAAATTTTGCGAACACGGAAAAATCGTGCATATCGATATCGATAACTCCGAGATCAATAAAAATAAAGCCGTCTGCTTGCCAATCCTCAGTGATATCAAATACGCCCTCACACGCCTCAACAAGCTTCTCGACCAAGCTGGCTATAAGCGAACGACTAAAAATTACAGCCGCTTTAAGGATTGGTACAAACAAATCGACGCATGGAAGAGCAAGCACCCGCTCTCATTCAAAGACACCGAGGATGTCATCCAACCTCAGCATGTCATTCAACTCCTCTGCGAGATGACGAAAGGCGAGGCCATTATCACCACCGGCGTTGGTCAGCACCAGATGTGGGCTGCTCAGTTCTACAATTTCGACTCTCCACGTCGTCTTGTGACATCTGCAGGTCTTGGATCCATGGGCTTCGGCTACCCCTCCGCAATGGGAGCCAAGGTAGGAATGCCGCACAAGCAGGTCATCGATATCGATGGCGACGGTTCATTCCTTATGAATGTCCAAGAGCTCGCGACTGCGCACATTGAAGGTATCGCGGCAAAAGCAATCATTTTGAACAACCAGCATCTTGGCATGGTCGTGCAATGGGAAGACCGTTTTCACGGCGGAAATCGTGGACATACTTTTCTTGGCGATCCACGCGACTTGGAGCGCATCTACCCGGACTACGTCGATATTGCCAAAGGCTTTGGGGTGAAATGCGAGCGGGTGATCCATAAAAAAGACCTGCCTGCCGCTATGAAGCGCATGCTTGATTCGAAGGAAGTCTACCTCCTCGATGTCATGACTCCCTACACCGAGCATGTCTTGCCAATGATCCCGACCGGTAAGACCTACAAAGACATCCTCACCGAATAACCTCTTGTTTTTCTGGCAAGGTTCGCGAATAAAGGGCTTGTTCAAAAACAGGCTTCGTTTTTCGTGAAGAAAAACAGACCTCCTGAGCTGCAAGGAAACAATGCAAGAAGCCAAAGGAGTATGGGCGTGGAAGTCTCCTGAAAAAGTGGAGAGGCCGAGAGCAAGTTAGTTTAATCCGAAAACGGATTTTAAGACAGGAGGACAGGATGGAGAGGATTTACAGGAAAGGCTTTGGCTTTTGTTTGATATCGCACAAATCATTCCAAACGCATCGCATCATAAACAGATCATCCTCTGTGTTCTCTGTGCGCTCTGTGGTTAATTCTGCTGTATTCGGGTGTGCGCCGAGGAAGCCGGTAGCCACGTGGGTGAAAGTCCCACCGGTCGAATCAGACGGTTCACGACCGAAAGAGATGTCCTAGAAGAGGCCGTGAGGCTGAACCTGCAAGCGGGGCATCTACTGAACCAGCAGGCCATAACGAAAGTGAACTCCATCTAATGAGCATCGAAACAGCAAGAACCGGAAAGCCGAGTCGCTACCTGAACGACGAAGGCTGGC
>JBIJCR010000135.1:0-5033 GCA_044344595.1 Terrimicrobiaceae bacterium | reverse complement strand
GCTCCCTCTCCGAGGTTTCGGCGGTGATGGGGGCCGTGAGTGCTTGTGATCCCGACCGCACCGCCGCCGCAGATCGAGGGCCGTTGCCATGCGTTTGCGTGGCGTGGGGGTGTGCGTTGGTTCGCGCTGGCAAACTGCCACCGCATCACCCCGCCCACCCAAGGCCCGCCGCCGTGGGCATCGCCAAGGCTCGCCCCCGGCTCTAGGCCCCACGCAGAGCAGGCAGGGCATCGAGGTTCCTCGGCAGCGACCAAATCCTCACTCCAGAACCTTCGTTCTTGGATTAGCGCGAATGAGCGGTCTCCTGTTTAAGGGACATGGGGGGCGGGGGGGTATGCAAAGTGATAAACAAGTATTGCTCGGACTAGTTCAGCGAGCGGAGATTTTTTTCAAAACTGCAGTCTCTGGATTGAGCATTTCGGCAGATTGAACATCAAAAAACATTCGCAAACGCAGATGACAACTGATGCAGTTTTTAGCAGTTTCGGCCTATTTTTTTAGCAGTCCGCAGAACCCTTGAAACCCGCAGAGCCTTTATCCATGCGGATTCGCAAGGATTTGGAGCGGGTAGCGGGAATCGAACCCGCATGGCCTGCTTGGAAGGCAGGAACTTTACCACTAAGCTATACCCGCACGTGTTATTCGGATCCTATTCTGAAGTTCCGCGAAGTCAAACCTAAAAGCAAAAATTTTCGCGAATGTGGCGCTATCGAGCACAGGTCGTAACTTGACCCTTCTATGTCTTATTTTGAGTTCGATCCTGAGTTGTTGGCGCCCTCGTGTTATTCCCACTCGATTGTGGCGGGCGGTTTGCTTGAGATATCGTAGCAGACGCGGTTCACACCCTTGACTTCGTTGATGATGCGTGCAGAGATGCGAGCTAATATTTCCTGCGGCATGCGAACCCAATCAGCCGTCATGCCATCGTGACTGCTAACGATACGAAGGGCGATGGTGTAGTCGTATGTCCGTTCGTCACCCATGACTCCCACGGAGCGCACAGGGAGAAGCACGGCGAAGGATTGCCACACTTTGTAATACCACTCGGATGTGCGCATTTCTTCGATGACTATGGCATCGGCCTCGCGCACGATACGTAGACGTTCGGAGGTTATTTCGCCAATAATGCGGACGGCGAGGCCAGGACCTGGGAATGGTTGGCGGTGTACGATTTCCTTGGAGAGACCGAGTTCTTCTCCGACACGGCGGACTTCGTCTTTGAAGAGTTGGCGCAGGGGCTCAACGAGCTCGAACTTCATGCGCTCGGGTAGGCCGCCGACATTGTGGTGGCTCTTGATGAGCGCAGCGGGATTTCCTGAAATGGAAACACTCTCGATCACATCGGGGTAGAGTGTGCCTTGGGCAAGGAAACGGTAGTGGCCGGGATCTGTCCTCTTGAGGTCTTTGGCGGCGGCTTCGAAGACTTTGATGAATTCGTTGCCGATGATTTTTCGTTTCTTCTCGGGGTCTGTGATACCTTTGAGTTTTGTAAGAAATTGTTTGGAGGCATCAACTGTTTTCATGCGGATGCGGAACTCTCCGGCGAAGAGTTTTTCCACGGCGGCGCGTTCGTTGGCGCGGAGAAGGCCGTTATCCACGAAGATGCATGTCAGGCGGTCACCAATGGCTTTGTGCAGGAGTGCCGCAGCCACCGAGGAGTCCACGCCGCCGCTCAAGCCGAGGATGACGCTTCCATCACCGACTTGCTCCTGGATTTCACGGCAGGTCCGATCGATGAAGGACTCCATCGTCCAGTTGGATTTGCAGCCGCAGATGCGGTGGACAAAGTTTGCGAGAATCTCGCCGCCTCGGGGGGTGTGGACCACTTCGGGATGGAATTGCAGGCCGTAGATGTTGCGCTTGGTGTCGCCGATGACGGCGTGCGGAGAATTTTCCGTTTTGCCAAGCGGACGGAATCCTATCGGGAGCTTGGTGATTTTGTCACCGTGGCTATTCCAGACATCCAGCGTGGCAGGAAGCTTGTGGAAGAGAGCGCACTTGGCATCGCCTTTGAGTTTGCCAGGACCGTATTCGCGCTCGGTCGAGCGTTCGACCTTGCCGCCTAGGCCATGGGCGATGAGTTGCATGCCGTAGCAGATGCCGAGAACAGGCACACCGAGATCGTAGATCTTGCGATCCACCTGCGGAGCCTTGGGTGCGTAGACGCTGGCCGGACCGCCGGAGAGGATGATGCCCGATGGCTTCAGCTTCGCAATGGCAGAGGCTTTGGTGTGATAGGGAACAATCTCGGAGTAAACTTGGCACTCCCGCACGCGACGGGCGATGACCTGGGTGTATTGTGAACCGAAATCCAAGATGAGGATTTTATCCCCGGCGGGTTGTTGCGGCATGGCTGGGGTTTATCTGTAGTCTGGGCCGAAGTCGTCGGACATTGTTTGGTTCGGAACGATCTTTCCACGCCCCTGGATTCCCTCTTGAAACTGCTCGCCCACATCCTCGGCGGACTGCTCAGAAACAGCGCAACCACCTAGCAGAAGCAAAATTTGTAATGACAAAATATAGAACACGCCTTTCATAAGCTCTTCACGTTATTCATTCCTCCCAACCATGGCAAACATGATTCCTCCCGAGCTTTTGCTGGACTTCTATCGCAAGGGAATTTTCCCGATGGCGGTTGATGGTGAGACGCGTTTGTTCTCACCGGATCCGAGGGGCATTATTCCCTTAGATGAGTTTCGCATTCCCCATGGTACTCGAAAAACGCTCAAGGATCCAGCGTGGGAACTGCGGCTGGATACAGTTTTTGAACAAGTCATGCTTGCTTGTGCTGAACGCGAGGAAACCTGGATCGACGAGGGGATTTTTCAAAGCTACACAGCTCTTTATAATCTTGGACACGCGCACTCGGTTGAGATTTGGCGCGATGGAAAATTGGCCGGCGGGCTCTACGGGGTCCAGATCGGCGGAGCTTTTTTCGGCGAGTCCATGTTCCACCGTGTGGCGGGAGCGTCCAAGGTTGCTATTTGCTGCCTTGTCCAATTGATGCGCGAGGGTGGATTCCTGCTTCTCGACACGCAGTGGGTAACCCCGCATTTGGAAAAATTTGGCGCCCGGGAAGTCTCTCGCGCGGACTATCTTGTGATGCTGAACGCCGCAGTAAAAAAAGATGCCCGCTTCTGATGCGGAGAGCCTGTATGCAGATGTCTTATATCCCCTCGAGGCAAGGGAAACATGGCTCAGGGCGGTGGTTTTTTTAAATGCCGATGCGGTAGTCGATGAAAAAAAACTCCGCCGGATTTCATGTGAAAGTTAGGTAACTTGCCCTCAGTCTCAGACTCAGAGCGAGTCGCGATTGTGTTTTCAGTTTGTGCCTGATTGGAGTCGCCCAGCATCAACTGCGAAAAAAGTAAACGTGACGATTGTCAATCGCTCCATTCTCCGTTATCAACACTTCTCCGCTTATGGATGGGTGGCAGAGTGGTCGATTGCGCACGCCTGGAAAGCGTGTATACCGAAAGGTATCGGGGGTTCGAATCCCCCCCCATCCGCCAGCGTAGTGTTTATGCGGTTCCCTGGGTTTCTAGGAGTCAGAAAATGGCAAAGTGTGATATGGAGTGTGATTATATCCCGCAGCTTCTGCCAGTCTTTACAGTTGTTTTTTGAGGGCTTTCAAAAGCATCCTCGTTCGCGACTTGGATGCCACGGTGATTTTCACGATCGCGCCAACACTCACTGGGTGAGCAAACGCACAGCGGAATTTGCCGAGAAGCACCGGAAACCTTGGATTCATATGGCTCGGCGATCGTCGAGCTATGAAAGCCCTGCCATGATGTGAATGAATCCACCATCCAACATTCAACATCCATGATCACTCGCCCCAGCGAGCGTGTGCTTGGAAATTATGAGGCGGAGAAAAAATCATGAACGCCCTAGGCCATTTGGCATTCGTCTTGGATCCGCTCTAATTATACGATAAAAATAGTTTGATGTCTTTTGGATTCGGACAATGAAACCTACACCGCGCATACCCGTTTGCCATTTGATTGCCGGACCCAACGGCGCGGGCAAATCCACCTTCGCTCTGGAGCACCTGCCAGCTTTGGCAAAGTGCACTGAGTTTATTAATGCGGATCTCATTGCAGCCGGTTTGTCACCCCTGGACCCCACTCGCAGCGCGCTTCGGGCCGGGCGTTTGGTTTTCGAGCGCATCAAGGAAATTGGCCTCGCCAAAAAAACCTTCGGCTTCGAATCCACACTCTCTGGTCGAGGTTACCTCTCCACTTTGACGAAATTAAAAAAAAGGGGGCTTCCGCGTAGCGCTTTATTACCTCTGGCTGCCATCGCCCAAGGTCGCCATCGCCCGCGTCAAAGGACGAGTGAAGCTCGGAGGGCACCACGTTCCCTCAATCGACATCCGTCGTAGTTTCAAGCGTTCGCTGGAGAATCTTCCCGCTTATTTTGCGATCACAGACGAGCTCTTCCTCTTCGACGCATCCACTTGCCCTCCGACGCCTGTTTTTTCGAAAACGACCGTCGGCGTCCGAATCGAAAACCCCGGCACATTCCGGAATATCTCACCGCATCTCAATCTGCCATGAAAACCGCCCATCAACGCATTCAGGAAATCTCCAAAGTCATGAAAAGGGCCGTGGAAAAAGCAGCCGAGAAGCACCGACTCATGGGCGTTCCGATGGTGGTATGGAAAGATGGGAAAGTCGTCGAGTTCATGCCCGAGCCCGCCCGAGCCCCACGCCCGAGGAAAGAAAAATGAACCGAGGCAAAAGATCTGGAGGGCGATGCTGTTTCAGCACCCTGAACCCTGAATCTCTTCCTGCCCGAGTCCCACTACTCCTGTCTCACCCCTGAAAATCCATGACCCCATGAGGGAATTTCAAATTCTGAATTTTGAATTTTGAATGAAAGAAGCGAACCCGATTTTGGAAATGATACCAATGTTTGTTAGCTAATAGACTTTAGGTCGTGGCGGTAGCGTTTACTTGATCGCGCATCCACTGGTGAACGAGTGAGGCGACTTTGGAAGGTTCGCTCCAACCTCTGGCTACCGCGATCAG
>JBIJCR010000177.1:0-5046 GCA_044344595.1 Terrimicrobiaceae bacterium | reverse complement strand
TTCCAATGATTTGTATGTTCGAAGTTAAAGCAGTTCTGCCAGAAGCAGATCCGCACCACGGGGAGGCTCATCACTAATGAACGCTGTCGGCAACACATCCGCTCCAGTCTACGGCATCGCGGCAGAATTCCAATGCGCCCGCGACCTCTACCATGCCGCTGAAAAAATCCGTGACGCCGGATTTCAAAAATGGGATGTCTTTTCCCCATTTCCAATCCACGGGATGGACGAAGCCATGGGCATGAAGCGCTCAATCCTCGGTAAACTCGTTTTCATTGGTGGTCTCACAGGTTTCCTTACTGCTGTGACCATGGAATTCGGCACCTCGTCGTTTCTCTATCCTCTCATCGTGGCCGGAAAACCAACCAATCTCTTCACAGTTCCGGCATTTTTCCCGGTCATGTTCGAGTTGACAATTCTCCTCTCGGCCTTCACGGCAGTGTTCGGAATGCTAATCCTTAACGGCCTCCCGCGCCTGAACCACGAACTTTTCAACTGGGACCGCTTCAAGCTTGTCACCGAAGACAAATTCTTCGTCGCCATCGAAGCCAATGACCCGAAATTCTCATCCCGCTCGGTCAGCGACTTCTTGGAGTCCCTCGGCGGAACTAACATCACCACCATCCACGGCGACTAGACGATCATGCTGAAATACTTCTTCTACACTTTCGTGTTGCTGATTGTGCTCGTGGTGAGCGTAGCCGGTTTCCGTGGTCAAAAATCCACCAAGCCGCCGTTTGAGATTTTCCCGGACATGGATCATCAGCCAAAGGTCAAGGCGCAGACTCCAAGCAGCTTTTACGCTGACGGCCGGGCAAACCGCGAACCTATCGCAGGAACAGTGCCACTCGGCTACGCCATGCCGCAGCACAAACCAGTCGATGGTTCAACCGGCGAGTCAGAGAGTCCTTACAAACAGGTTAAATTTTCGTCTGGCGTGTCTTATTTTGATACTGGCCGTTTCGACAACAAGTGGGGCACTGGCATGCCAATGGAAGTGACGCCCGAGTTCATCGCTCGCGGCCAGGAACGCTACGCGATCTCCTGCAAGGTCTGTCACGGTGCCACCGGTGAAGGAAACGGCATTGCAGGCAAATACGGCCTCGTTGCCATTGCGAATCTGAATCAGCAACGCATTCGTGACATGGCTGACGGTGAGATTTTTAATACGATAACCCACGGCAAAAATACCATGATGGGTTACGGCGACCGCATTCAGGTGCAGGACCGCTGGGCTATCATCGCCTACATGCGTGCACTCCAAAAATCCCAAGGCGGCGCAACGATCAATGATGTTCCAGCCCCCGAACGGGCAAAATTAGAATCGCAGACAAAATGAGCGGACACGAACCTTCACAACCCGGCAGCCACACCTTTGACTACAAGCATGTCGGTGGTCGTTTTCTCGGTCTCGTAGCCCTCGCGCTCGTTGCCTTCGGCGCAGTCGCATTCGGAGCCTTCACTGAAACCAAGCAGTTCGCCTTTTCCTACCTTTTCGCCTTCACATTCTTCCTCACCATCTGCATGGGCGGTCTCTTCTGGACCCTCGTTCATCATGCGGTGGATGCCGAATGGAGCGTTGTTGTTCGTCGCCAGTTGGAAAACATGGCCAGTCTCTTGGTGGTAATGGGGATTCTGTTTATCCCGCTCATCTTCGTGGCACCAAAACTCTGGTATTGGATGACTAAACTCCCCGGCCAAGACATCCTTCTCGATGAGAAATGGCCATATCTTACGAAGGAATTCTTTTGGATCCGTGCAGTGTTTTACTTCGTATTTTTCACCGTGGCCAGCCTTTGGCTTCGTAGAAATTCAATCAAACAAGACACTTCCGGAGCCGCGAAATACACGCTCCTGAACCGCAAGATCACATTCGGAAGCCTCCCGCTGTTCGCCGTGTGCCTCACCTTCGCCGCCATCGACTGGCTCATGGGCCTCGACTACCACTGGTTCTCGACCATGTGGGGCGTTTACATCTTCGCAGGCACCGCTTTGAGTAGCCTTTGCGTTCTGGTTCTTATCATCACGGCGCTGCGCAACGCGGGATACTTCAAAAATGTGATAACCATTGAGCATTATCACATCATGGGTAAACTCATGCTGGCCTTCACGATTTTCTGGGCCTACATCGGCTTCAGCCAATACATGCTCATCTGGTATGCGAATATCCCAGAGGAAACCGTTTACTTCCTCCGCCGCAATACCGAGACCTGGCAAATCCTGAGCACGGCCCTCGTGGTGGGACACTTCTTCGTGCCTTTCCTGCTCCTCCTCTCGAATATGGGTAAAAAGAGCCCTGCATTCCTCTGTGGCATGGCGGTCTGGATTCTTGCCATGCACATGTTGGATATCTATGTCGTTGTCCTTCCGGCGCTTCACAAAGCGGGTGTTCAACTCAGTTGGCTCGACTTCGCCTGCTTGGTTGCCATCGGTTGCACACTCGCGGCGACATTCCTTAAACGTCTCGGTGATTCACCGCTCTGGCCACTGCGTGACCCTCGCCTGAAAAATTCCATCGCTCTCAAAAACTGATGCAATCCGCCACCACTCATCACGAAAATTCAGCCGGACAGAAAAAACCTGTCTTTTGGATTTTTGTCGCCGCCTTGATCGGCCTCGGCCTTTTCTTCGGCATTAATTCTCTTTTCCTCGGGAAATCCAACGCGGACCTCAATCCGGAAGATCCCGCGCGCGATGCCGAACGCATCAAAAATCTCGCTGACCTCAAGGCGGAGAACGAGATCAAGCTCAACACCTACGCGTGGGTGGACCAAGCCAAGGGATCTGTCCAGATTCCAGTCACCGAGGCCATGAAACTCGTCCTTGCTGACCTCAACGCCAAGAAGCCAGCTCCAGCCTACCCGGTTCTTGATTCCACAGGCAAGCCGCTACCGGCCACGGCGCCTGCGTCAAGTAATGCAGCAGATGCGCCTGATTCACTGCCCAGCGAGCCGGTTGCCACGAGCCAGACCTCATCGAATGTCTTGGCCGCCCCCGTGGAGCCTGCCGTTGCCAAACCGGCCAAAACCAAGAAACCTGCCAATCAATGAGTAACGACCAGTCCAGCCAGCCGGACACTCTCAACAGCGCCGAACGTTCAACTATCGATGCGTCGGTGGCCGCTCCGGTTATTCTTTTCTTCGGCACAGCCATATTCTGGTTGCTCTTCGGCTCCGTTTTCGAAGTGATCAGCGCCATCAAACTCGTATGGCCCTGCTTCCTTGATGGATGTGGACTTTTCACCTACGGCCGCACCAGCGTGGTGTCCGTCAATGTCCTCGCCTATGGATGGGCGACACCCGCCGCGATCGGCATCGGCCTCTGGCTCACGGCCCGCCTCTGCCGCGTCCAACTCGCCCGCTACAAAAGCCTCTTGGCAGCCGGCATCATTTGGAACATTGGCACATTCGTCGGTGTTGCAGGTATCTTGATTGGTGACAACACATCCATTTCGCACCTCAATTTCCCGGGCTATTCG
The DNA here is from genome assembly GCA_044344595.1 of Terrimicrobiaceae bacterium. GTDB lineage: Bacteria > Verrucomicrobiota > Verrucomicrobiia > Chthoniobacterales > Terrimicrobiaceae > UBA967. The sequence goes on along the minus strand of JBIJCR010000177.1, from coordinate 1,568 downwards.
ACCCACATCCTCCTCTTGGCATTCCTCATCATCGCCGCGTGGGCGATCGTGACCTTGAACCAGCGCCAGTCTGGACCGCTCTATGTTTCCCAGTGGTTTCTCGTAGCCGGTCTCTTCTCGTTCCCATGGCTTTTTGCCACCGCCAGCCAACTCCTCGTTTGGAAACCCGTCCAAGCCAGTGCCCAACCCGCCATCGCCGCATGGTTCGCCGGCGGTTTCTTCAACCTCTGGCTTGCGCCCATGGGATTGGCTGCCGCGTTTTATCTCATTCCCAAATCAATCGGTCGCGCAATCAATAGCCACCACCTCAGTCTTCTGGCTTTCTGGTCCCTTTTGCTCTTTGGAGCCTGGTCGGGGACAAGTCGCCTGATCGGTGGACCTCTTCCCGCTTGGATGGCCAGCGTAGGTGTCGCAGCTGGTGTCATGATGATTATTCCGGCTATCGCCGTTGCAATCAACCTCCACTTCACGCTGGATGGCCACTATGGTCCAATGAGTTGGAGTCCGGCCCTGCGTTTCACCATAACCGGCGTTTCAATGCTCGTCTTCACTTGGACCTTCTCAGCAATCAATTCCATCCCGCTCGTGAACTCGGTCACGAACTTCTCGGACATCACACGCGGGCTGAACCTGCTTGGTTACTACGGATCTTTCAGCATGATCGCATTTGGCGCGATCTATTACATTCTCCCTCGCCTCACAGGAAAAGAATGGCCGTCATCCTGCCTCATCTCTTGGCACTTTTGGTTGGCCACGACAGGCGTGCTCCTCGGAGTCTCCACGCTTGTGCTGGGTGGTCTCATTCAAGGCTACGCCCTTCAGGACATCGGTGTCACTTTCCGCAGCTCCATGGAGTTCGTTTACCCGTTTAGATTTATTGCCGCACTGGCCGCTTTGCTGATTGTTGGCGCCAACCTCGCTTTCGCCCTCGTATTCGCCGGCCTCCATTGGTCGCTCCGTCGCCCCGGCACAGCGCCCGCACTCATCGCTGTGCGCGAAGATAATTCCCAAGAGCCCGTCGCGGTATGAACAAACTCACACTTCTCTTCACCGGCATCCTTCTCACCTTCGGCTCGGCTTGGCTCGGCCTCGTGGCCTACCCCGTTGCGAACCTCGGCCATTTGCAGCCTCTTCCGAACGAAGAAACGGGCGGAGTCAATCCTCCGACAGTCTCCGGTCTTGCTGTTATCGGTCAAAAAGTCTATGCCGCAAATGGTTGCATGGAGTGCCACACCCAACAAGTGCGCCCGGATCCCTTCAGCACCGACATCGCCAAGCAGCTTGGAAAACGCCAGACTGTTCCGCGTGACGAAATCCGTGAGCATACCCCGTTCCTCGGCGAATACCGCATCGGCCAAGATCTCTCAAACTACGGCGCACGCCAGACCGATGTGGCTGCAATTCACCGCCACCTCTACGCGCCCAAGAGCGTAACACCTTGGTCGAATATGCCGTCCTACAGTTATCTCTACGAGTATCGCAAAATCGTCGGTCAGCCCTCCGCTCACGCCGTTCAAGGCCTCACCGGCTCCCGCGCTCCGAAACCCGGATACGAAATTGTTCCGACC
>JBIJCR010000085.1:0-10509 GCA_044344595.1 Terrimicrobiaceae bacterium | reverse complement strand
AGAAGCTGCCACCCGCTGAACGCGACCGCCTCACAGCCGCTCGCGAAATTGCAAAACAGGCGCCAGCTGTTCAAACCGCAGAAGCCGCTATGAAAGCAGCTCAGACGCCCGAAGAACGCCACGAGGCCACCAAGAATTTCCAGAAGTCCATGCGCAATGCCACGCTCACAATAGACCCTTCGCTTGTGGAGATTCTGGATAAAATCAAACCTGCAAAGCAAGACTTCACACCGAATTCCACTATGGAAATGGCCCAGTAACGCTACCCTTCTAAAGGCTTCTTCACTTCCTTGGAATCGCGGGAACTGGACACGTTCGATTGAAGTTCAGGAGCAAGTTTAACATCCATCTGACTTTGCTTGCGCCAACTCCCGTCTTTGAGCATCCGCGTGTAGGGCCCATTAACAGTCTGGGGAGAGTAAAGATCCCTGCGATTTTGAATAGTGGTGCAGGAAGTGAGAAGCGAGAAGGCCAATGTACCAAGAATGAGGACGGGTTTCATCTTTTCCATGTAGACCCCACGGCAAGGAAGGTGTCAAGAAGGCGAAGTTTCTGATTTGATAATGTTTGATGTGCGTCTATCAGCATGCCTCAAGCTTCAAATGGAACTCACAGAAAAATTCCTCGTCTCACTCGGCGGTTGGCCGGTCTTCAAAGAGGCTAAGGCCATTAGGGACTCCGGACGCATCAGCGAAGCCACTTACGAGCCCCCGCTGCTGAAGGGTCGCATTAGCGCGGATGGACGGGAATTTATGACAGGGCTTAAAATCAGAAATCCGGTGGATATCGAAAACCTCTGCCCGTGCCGGGACTCCCGCCAGCGAGGGCTCATCTGCGCCCACTCCATCGCTACCGCGCTCGAGATCATCGCCCCGGCTCGAAGGCGGACGATTCCTTTAGATGCCCCTGTAATGCCTCCCCCGGCATGCACTACTACATCCGAGTCCCCGCGCGTGGAATTTTCCATCGAGGGCTCGCTACGCCATCTCGAAGGGGCGATTTCCTTTCATTACTCACATCTAGGCGTCAAGAATCCGCAGGCAGAGGCCGTGATGCTTGCCAAGCTCGTGGGCTACGGATTCGAAAATGACAACGGCAAGGCCGTTTTGCGCGGTGAAGATGCCATCGTAAGGTTTTTTGCCACCGAGCTGCCACGTCTGAAAAAGGAATGGATCATCAAAGAGGGTGAGCGATTTCAACATGTCACCAAGGATATCGTCCGCTTCGAACCACGCTTTGCGCTCAAGGAGCGAAGCGATGGCTGGCTGGATTTTCATGTTCACTTCACAGCCGGCAACGAAGCCGTTCTTAGCGCCCAGGATCTGCAACGCCTTCTTCAGAGCGGAAAACCCCAGCTTCGCCTCACCGGTGGACGCATTGCCGTTCCAGATGCCGACCTCGCCACCGACTTGGAGGAGCTTCTGCGAGACTGCAACCCCTCACAGGAACGCGGCACATACAAGCTGCACGAATCCCATCGCGGGTACATCGAATCCAGCATTGCCGAGTGGATGCGAGAAACCCCACCAATCTCTCCAGCGGTAAAGATTGGCGCCCTCGGACCACTTCGAGAACGCCTGCGTCCGTATCAGTTGGAGGGCGCGCTCTGGCTTTTGAAAAACGCACGCAGTGCGTCAGCGGGCCTGCTTGCAGACGAGATGGGGCTTGGAAAAACCATTCAGGCCCTTGCAATGATGGAAGCCTTGTCCGGCCCACACCTTGTGGTGTGCCCTTCATCCCTTGTCTGGAATTGGAGCCGCGAGGCAGCAGCCTTCTGCCCCAAGCTGCGCGTCCTAGCGATTGAAGGCTCCAGGCGCTCGGAGGAATTCTCCAAGATTCCGGAGCACGATCTGGTTATCACCAGCTACGCTTTGTTGCGACGAGATGCTGAACACTACAAACCATTTGTCTTTTCGACAACAACACTCGACGAGGCTCAGCACATCAAAAATCCCGACAGCCAAAATGCACGTGCGGCGTGCACTATCAGATCAAAGGCCCGTTTCATCCTTACCGGCACTCCTCTTGAGAACTCTCTCCGCGACCTCTGGTCTCTCTTTGACTTTCTGATGCCAGGCTATCTCGGCACGCGGAAGGATTTTCAGGATCGCTACGAAAAGCCCCTCGCTGCGGGGGAATCAGCCCGCATCTGGCCGCGACTGCTACGCCGCGTGAGACCCTGGATGCTTCGCCGCACGAAGTTGGAAATCCTCAAGGAACTCCCTCCCAAAATCGAGCAAGTCGTGCAGGTGGAACTCAATCCCGAGCAAAAGGCCGCCTACACGCAACTGCAGATCGCCGCTAGGGCTGAGGTCGATGCCATGCGCGAGTCTGGCGGACAAGCCAATATGAAGGTTTTAACCGCACTCTTGCGTCTGCGGCAAGCATGTTGCGACCTGCGCCTTTTGAATATTGAAACCAATGCGCCATCGGCGAAGGTCGATGCACTGCTTGAACTTCTCGGTGAAGCGGTGGATGGCGGTCACCGCACACTTGTTTTCAGCCAATTCACCTCCATGCTCGACATCATAGTCCCCTCGCTGGATGAGGCCGGTATATCATGGTGCCGTCTTGATGGATCCACCAAGGATCGGGGTGCCGTGGTCGAGCGCTTCCAGTCCGAAACCTCGATTTCTGTTTTTCTCATCAGCCTCAAAGCCGGGGGCGTGGGCCTCAATCTTACCGGTGCGGACACAGTCATCCACTTCGACCCTTGGTGGAATCCGGCTGTGGAAGCCCAGGCGACCGACCGTGCCCACCGCATAGGACAACAAAATATCGTCACTTCTATCAAACTCATCGCCCGCGAAACCGTGGAGGAACGCGTGCTCGAAATGCAGACCAAAAAGAAAATACTCGGCATGGAACTCTTCGACTCTGATTCCCTTATAGGATTGAATGCGGAGGCTGTTGGCGAGCTTATCGGGTGAAACACATTGAGGTTCGGGGAAATACCTGCAAATCTGATTTTTATTTTGATGAAAACCTCTCAAGAATTCTCTTTTACCACAGCGAACTCCAAATCCTCCACTTCCCAAGCCTTGGATCTCGAGGTCAAAGATGCCAACCTCATCTTCAATTCGGCTTGGCAAGATTTACTCGAGGAAGTTGGCATAGAGGGCCTGAAATTTCCAAATGAAGTGATCTGGCTGAACGGCGCCCCGGGAGCTGGCAAAGGAACTCAAACCCGCTTCATTCAAAATTATCGCAGCCTCACAGCCGAACCAATCGTGGTTAGCTCGCTGCTCCAAAGTCCGGCTGCACGCAAGCTCATTGATGCCGGAATGATGGTTGGCGACCGCGAGGTGACCGGACTTCTACTAAGGGCACTTTTACGTCCGGAAAACCAAACCGGCGTCGTAGTGGATGGCTACCCACGCACGAAAGTGCAGGTTCTCTGCTTGCGCCTTCTCCACGAAAAACTCAATGCCCTCCGCCACCAATACATCGGAACGCCCCTAGCAGTACAGTTCCGCAAACCGATGTTCCACATCGTTGTGCTTTTCGTGGATGAGGCCGAATCCGTCCGCCGTCAGATTCTCCGTGGCGAACGCGCCCGCGCACACAACGCTGCCGTTGAAGCCTCCGGAGTGGGCGAGATGGTCGAGACGCGCGCCACAGATTTGTCCGATGAGGCCGCCCGCAATCGTTACCGTACTTTTAAAGAGGTAACCTATGAATCGCTAAAAACGCTGCGCCAAGTCTTCCACTACCACTATGTAAACGCCCACGGAACGGTGGACGAGGTGCAGCGCCGCATTCAAGACGAACTCCGATACCAGAGCTCGCTGGAATTGGACCAGAGCACTTTCGACCGGATTTCTCGCATCCCGATTGCCCGCGAACTCAGCATCCACGCCCGCCAAGAACTCGTTATGCGGCTGGACTCATACAATGCCGAGCACCCCGACCTTTTCGAGCACTCAGTAGCCCTCATCGATGAAAAATTCATGCCCATCATCCGCCGACACAACATGTCTGGCCGAGCACACATCAACTCCGAGAATCCACTGCTCGCAAACCCTCTCGTACTGGCCATGATTATCGATATTTTTGCAGACCGAGGCTACGATACCGTCATCGATATCCGCCGTTACACCGTTCCCAGCAGTGTGAATCCAGAGACTTGGGAAATCGAAAATCGTGAAAAGATCGTATGGCGTTTTATTGTGAACTTCCCCGGATCGCGTATCCGGCGCGGCCAATAATGCGGGAAATTATTTTGCAAAATAGCTGGAGACGATTCATTGCATTCCATGCTTTGACTTTTCTGCTATTGGCTTGCACTCCCCTGTGTTTGCAAGCAGCCAACGACAGTGAGCCATTGCGCATAGGTATTCACGAGAAGCCGCCATATGCAATGAAAAACCGCGACGGCACTTGGACCGGCCTCGCACCAGGGCTTTGGAAGGGAATTAGCGAAGCCACGGGGCTTGAAGTCGTTTTTGTTGAACTTCCCTATGAAGACTTGGTACAAACAGTAGCCGATGGAATGATCGACGCAGCAGCGGGTGAGATAGAAGTGACTCCAGCCGCTGAGAAAGTAGTGGATTTCACCCAGCCTTTCCTAACATCAAGCCTCTGCATAGGTCTTAATAAAGTCAGCTGGGAATCCGCATGGAAGAGCGTTCTCAGGGATTTTTTCAATTGGGCGATCGCGAAATACCTCATCGTCATCTTCGTAGCCATGCTCGTGATCAGCCTTTTGCTCTGGTTCGCCGAGCGGCATAACGGCACGGGACACTTTCATGGAGGAATCACAGGAATAGGTTCAGCACTCTGGTTTGCAGCAGTCACCATGACCACAGTGGGCTACGGCGACAAAACTCCAGCCACCATTGCTGGGCGGATCATCGCAGTTTTCTGGATGATCTTCGGTGTGGTGCTCGTCTCGGCATTCACGGCCACAGTCACCTCCAGCATGTCCTCGGCGCAGATTGCAAACAGCATCGAAAGCATCTCCGATTTCAACCACCTATCCTGCGGAACGCTCCGCGGCTCCCTGTCCTCCGAAATCCTCCGTCGCATCGGAGTCATGACGCACGAATACGAAAGCATTCCCGAGGCATTCGAGGATCTGGTAGCAGGTAAAATCGAAGCCGTCGTGGGGGATCGCAACACACTTTCCTATGTGAGACGCGAATTCGCAAAGCAAAAGCCGCCTGTTCACATCAACATTCCCTCCTTCCGCCTCCGGGAAGTCTTTCTCGCCATTCCGATCCGTGAGGGTCACCCGCATTACAAACAAATCAACGAAGCCATGCTACAATTTCTGACGACTGGAGAGTGGATCGAACTGCTTCAAGAGTGGATCGGCGAGACCCGATACAGCAGCATTACACTCGGCTCAACACATTGACCACGACCACTCCCCCCATACCCTGACCAATGTGAACCGCAGTGGAAGCGGAATGAGAGGGGCGCGGTGGATTTTCGGGCAACTCAAAGGCAGGGTCGATATTCCCTGGCCAAGTCGGCAACTTTCCAGCTCGCAGCCCCTCGGCTAGAAGACTTGCCTCCAAAAGCCCGGAGGCGGCCAAGGCATGGCCTGTCGTTCTTTTCATGGCAGAGATCCAAGGCAGTTGATCCCCAAAAACACGACGAACGCAGGAAACCTCCGCCGCATCGAAGCGAGGCGTTCCGGTGGCATGGAGCGAAATCCAGTCCACCGGCACATCTACACCGTCTCGGCGCAAGAGCCGATTTTTCACACCAACAAGAAGCTCCTCAAGCACGCGAGCCTCGGGATCGGGAGCCATGAGATGCCTCGACTCGTTGGCACAGCCGCCCCCGCACCACTCCGCAAGTGGAGCAGCGCCACGCATCGCGACATGGCTGGCGGATTCCAGAATCACGCATGCGGCACCCTCCGCCGGCAACATTCCCGATCGCCCCACACTCAAGGGACGACACTCGGAATTCTGCGTCACGCTACCACCGCGATCCATTGCGGATTTCAAAGCAGGCGAAACGGCGGCATCCGCAGCCACGGCCACGACTGCATCGAGCATTCCAGAGGCAACCATTGAAGCTGCCAGATAGAGAATCTGGGCGCCTGTTGCCGACGCAGCATTCAACGAAAAATCCGCTCCACCCAACCCGTATCGAACGGTCACAGCGGACGCAATCGCATTCCCCCTCCACCGGCTGATCGAATACGGTGAAAACTTTCCAGACGCCGCCACATCCTCCTCCATCGCCACCAACCCTCCGAGCGAACTTCCACTCACACACCCGATGGAAGGCAAGCGGTGCTTAGCCCCCTCCCCGCGCAAGCGATTGCGTTCGGGCGAAAGTCCCGCCGCTTTCCAAGCGCTCTCCGTGACGGCCAGAGCCAGAAGCTGATGCCGCGAAAGAATGGCCGCATCCCCAGAATCCAATCCTGCAGCCTCCGCCAGCACCTCCGACTCAGGCAGCCTGCCTCCAACCGGCCTATCATCACACAAAGCCTCAAAAAGCCCGCCCACGGAATTACACCCACCGACAAGAACGCCGCAGGCTGTGATAAAAACACGGGACGGATTAGAATGGAATAACACGCCTCCTTGATAATTGGCGACGAGATCCAATTGAACGCAAAAGTGAGGTTAGTCCAACCATGCAAATTGATCCTATTGCCGCAACTGGAGTAATACCAAAGTCTGCTAAAAAGTAGACTTTAAAAGGCGTAGACTTTGATTCATATTTGCAGCGTACGAGAACACTATCCAAGCTTGGAGAAGAAATCGTGGAGTAAATTGAAGCGGCATAGAAATTTCCGCAACGCGATTGCTCACGTTTCAAGACAGTCCATTCGTGTTTGACTCGAATGAACCCGATCACAGAAACAATCTTTAGAATTTCCAAGAACCTCGGACGGAAGGGCAGCACGAACATAGACTTCCGACGGAGCCTTTGTGTTGGACCACACAAGGCCGGGCACCGCAGCTTTGATGCGTTGAATCTCGGAGATTTCCATACCCTGATGTGAAACCATAATCTTGGGACGGGGACTTTGCCAGTTTATCTGCCGCCTGCACCCGCTGGCGCTTTTTTCTTGGGTCTGAAGATTCCGGGAGCTTTACTCGACCACTAATGACCGAGTCGGAAGCCTACATTGCTTTGAACATGGTGCCTCGGATCGGCCCGGTGCGAGTGAGGCGTTTATTGGAGGCATTCGGATCGCCTGCAGATGTTCTATGGGCTCCGGCCGCGCGTTTACAAGCGGTGGAAGGTATCGGCCCCGAGGCGGCGAAATCCTTGCATAGCTGGCAAGAGCATGTAGATCTTTCGGGCGAACTCGCCCTCGTCAAGCAACACGGGGCAAAAGTCGTTACGCTCGCCTCTCCAGATTACCCCGCTCTGTTACGCGAGATTCATGATCCGCCGACTGTCCTTTACATGATGGGCGACATTCTGGAGCGCGACCGGCACGCCATCGGCGTCATCGGCACACGCAAGCCCACGCACTACGCGTCGGATTGCACAAAAAAACTCTCCTACCAGCTGGCGTATGCTGGTGTCACTGTGGTGAGCGGTCTGGCCCGTGGAGTAGATACCGCCGCGCATCAAGCTGCGCTAGCGGCCAAGGGCCGAACGATTGGCGTGCTGGGCAGCGGCTTGTTGGAATTTTACCCACCGGAAAACAAGGAACTCGCCGACAAGATCGCGACCTCAGGCGCGGTGATCACCGAGTTTTCCATGCGCGTCAAAGCCGACCGCCAGACCTTCCCCATGCGCAACCGTATCATCAGTGGATGTTCCTTCGGCGTCCTCGTCGTGGAGGCGGGAGGCAGCAGCGGAGCGCTCATCAGCGCCAACCAGGCCGGCGAGCAGGGCCGCTCGATCTATGCGGTTCCCGGTCGCATCGACAACCCGAATGCCATTGGCTCCAACCGCCTCATCCAGCAAGGGGCCAAACTCATTACATCCGCCGCCGACATCCTCGACGACATGGGCATCCTCTTTGCCGAGAAACCCCAACTCACCCCGGCCCGCGCGCCCGAGCTTTCCGGCAACGAGGCGCAGGTCCACTCCGCCATCGGGGACGATGAATCCCACATCGACAACATCATCGAGAGCAGCGGACTTCCAAGCCACACTGTCTCGACCACCCTGCTGACTCTCGAAATGAAAAAACTCGTCCGCCAACTTCCCGGCAGCCGGTTTGTGAGAATCTCCTGATTCAGAAAGCGCCCGCATCTCCGAGGCATTCCCTTTCATGAAAAACACCATCCTTATCTTTGGCGACCAGCTCACTTTGGAGAACACCGCGCTGCAAGCGGGGATGGCCGGGAGGGATGTGGTTTTACTGGTGGAGGCGAGGGATTCCGGCCGCGCCCACAAAATCAAACGCGTCTTCCAATTTGCCGCGATGCGCGAGTTTGCGGAGGCTCTTCGAGGACACGGATGGGAGGTGGATTACCGGAAGATGGGGGATGCGCCGAGCTTCCTCGATGCCTTGCAGAATCACCTGCGATACGGCCTGGATGAGCTGCTCGTGATGGAGCCAAACAATTGGTCTCAGCAGGAAAAGCTGAATTCCATCGCTGCGAGTGGGATCCCCCTACGGATCACTCCGACCTGCCAATTTGTCACGATGCGTGAGGAATTTTTTCGTTTTGCCAAAGGCAAGAAACGCCTGCTCATGGAGGCGCACTACCGTCAAGCGCGGCAAAAGCTCGGGATTCTCATGCGCGATGACGGCGAACCCGAGGGTGGCGCTTGGAATTACGACGCCGAAAATCGCAAGACGGTGAGGGATTGGAAAAAGGATGGCGCTCCCAAGCCTCCGGTGGCGATCACCACGCAGCGAAGCGAGGGCGAGATTCTGTCCGAGGTCATGAGCGAGGTGAACCGATGGTTTCCCGATGATGTCGGCCTTGCCGAGGACTGCTGGCTGCCGACGACGCGCGATGGCGCTCTCGAGGCACTGCGGCAATTTATCGAAAAGCGCCTCCCACTTTTTGGCGATTACCAGGACCTCATGCTGCAAGACTCGCCCACGATGTTCCACAGCCTGATTGCCGCTCCGCTCAATCTCGGCCTGCTCCTGCCGATGGAATGCGTGGATGCGGCCGAGAGAGCCTACAAATCCGGCCTCGCCCCGCTTGCAGCCGTCGAGGGTTTCGTGCGGCAAATCATCGGTTGGCGCGAATTCGTGAACGGCGTGTATTGGTTGAAAATGCCCGACTACCTCCAATCCAACGGACTCGGCGCAACGCGCAAGCTGCCCGCTTTTTTCTACAGCGGAGAGACGGAAATGAACTGCCTGCGCTGCGTGATCCGCGAGGTCAAAGACACCGCCTACAACCACCACATCCAACGCCTCATGATCCTGGGAAATTTCCTCCTCCTGGCCGGGATCAACCCACAGGAGGCACATGACTGGTTTTTGGAAATGTATATCGACGCGCACGAGTGGGTCATGGCCGCCAATGTCCTTGGCATGTCGCTCCACGCCGACGGCGGCTTCATGGCTACGAAGCCCTACGCGGGGTCTGCCGCCTACATTTCAAAGATGAGCAATTACTGTTCCGGCTGCAACTACGACCCCAACAAGAAATCCGGCCCCGGCGCATGCCCCTTCAACCTTCTCTACTGGGATTTCTACGACCGCCACGCCGACCGCTTCGCTTCGAATCCCCGCACGAGCATGATGGTGAGTACCTGGCGCAAGCGGCCGGAAGCGGAACGCGAGATCATACGCCGCGAGGCAGCGAAGTTTCTGGAAGTTTACAGCGCTTGAGATCGGTCGGATCTGACTGATCCAACCGATCTTCCTCCAAAGCGCCCGCGGCGAGGTCAACTCACGCCGGCTTCTTCGCCGTGCTCTGGATGTAGAGCTCGCGGAGTTGCTTGAAATCGGCCTCCGCAGGCGACTGGGTCATCATCTCGACGCCACGGTTATTTTTCGGGAAGGCGATGACATCGCGGATGCTGTCCTCGCCGGCGATGAGCATGACGAGTCGGTCGAGACCGAGGGCGATGCCGCCGTGCGGCGGCGCTCCGAATTTGAAAGCCTTGAGAATGTGGCCGAAGAGAAGTTGTTGTTTCTCTTCGTTGACGCCCAGAACGCTGAACATTTTCGACTGCAGGTCGGATTCGTGGATTCGAAGGCTGCCGCCGCCGATTTCGACGCCGTTGAGAACGACATCGTAGGCCACGGCACGGATTTTGCCGTAGTCGCCGGACTCGAGGAGAGCGAGGTCGTCCGCACAAGGGCGGGTGAACGGGTGGTGAACGGCATTCCATTTCTGCTCTTCCTCACTCCATGCGAGGAGCGGAAAATCAACGACCCAGAGGAAATTCAGGGCGGTGGAGCCTTTGAGTGTCTCGAGCATTTCGGCGACACGCAGGCGGACGCGGCCGAGGGTTTCGCAGGCGGTCTCCCATTTGTCGGCGCCGAACAAAATGAGGTCGCCTTCCTTGATGGCAAGACGCTCGGTGAGGGCAGCCTTTTCGGCATCGGTGAAGAATTTGACGATTGGAGATTTCCACTCGCCGTTTTCGACTTTGATGAAGGCGAGG
>JBIJCR010000120.1:0-6306 GCA_044344595.1 Terrimicrobiaceae bacterium | reverse complement strand
CCTTTTGCGCCGGCTTGTTTGGCGAGTTCGGTGAGATTTTCGATCTGACCAGTGGTGATGCAGGCGAGACCAGTTGCGTTGATGGCCTTCACAACTCCGCCACCATCGAGGGCGCCACGGAAGACCTTGAACTGCGTGTCGCGGAAGATGTCGCCGAGGTCGGCGATTTCCATGCCGAAGCGCGTGTCAGGCTTGTCACTGCCGAAGCGGTTCATCGCGTCCTTGTAGGTCAGGCGCGGGAAGGGCGTCGGGATTTCGATGCCTTTACTCTCGCGGAAGACGGCGCTGAGGACTTTTTCCATGAGGCCAAGGATGTCGTCCTGCGTGACAAAAGAAGCCTCGACGTCCAGCTGGGTGAACTCTGGCTGACGGTCGGCGCGGAGATCTTCGTCGCGGAAACAACGGGCCACTTGGAAATACTTCTCCACGCCGGCGACCATGAGGAGTTGTTTGTATTGCTGCGGAGCCTGCGGAAGGGCATAGAAGGCGCCTGGAGTGAGGCGGGATGGGACAAGAAAGTCGCGGGCGCCCTCAGGTGTGCTCTTCGAGAGGATCGGCGTTTCGATTTCGAGGAAGCCCTCGGAGTCCATAACATCGCGCATGGTTTTCACAACGCGGTGGCGCAGGCGCAGGTTGCGGCTCATTTGCTCACGACGCAGGTCGAGGTAGCGATAGGTGAGGCGGAGGTCTTCGTTGGAAACCTTATCGTCGAGCTGGAATGGCAGCACCTCGGCAGCGTTAAGAATCTCAAGCCCGGAAGCGACGACTTCAATTGCGCCGGTGGCGAGCTTTGGGTTCTCGGTTCCAGTCAAGCGGGGAGCGACTTTGCCAGTGACACGAATGACATCCTCGCTGCGAAGTTCGTGGGATTTTTTCGAAGCCTCGGCGTGTTCCTCGGGGCGAAAAACAACCTGCGTCACGCCCTCTCGGTCGCGGAGATCGATAAAAATAAGCCCGCCATGGTCGCGGCGGGAGGCTACCCAGCCGCAGAGTGTGACTTCGTGGCCGGAGTGTTCGGAGCGGAGGGCATTGCAATGATGGGTGCGGTAGGACATGGCGGAGTTTTAAGCGTTAAGTTTGTAAGTATTAAGTTTCGGGGCGAGGGCGGCTTGGTCGAGAGTTTCTTCGGCGCGGGTGGCGAGGTGCTTGAGTTTCACGAGCGGCCATTCCTGGCCGACCACGATGGCATGGCGGGCGCCGAGTTGCTCGGCCTCTTGGAATTGCTTGCCGATTTTGGCGGACTTGAGCGGGAAGTCGGTCGTGAGGCCAAGTTCGCGACAGGATTGAACGATTTGGAGTGCCTCGGCGCGCTTGAATTCATCCGCGATGACAACATAAGCGTCACAAGATGCGGCGAGTGCCGATTGAAGCTGGGCTGCGGCAGCAGGGGTCTCGTCGATGAGGTGCCCGAGCACGACATCGCCCATGCCGAATCCGATGGCTGGAAGATCCACACTACCGTCACTGAGACCCTTGATAAGCCCGTCGTAGCGTCCACCACCAGCCAATGCGCGGAGATTTTTTGAGCGGTCGAAGATTTCAAAGACCACGCCGGTGTAATAGGCGAGACCGCGAACGATCGAGAGGTCGGGCTGAACAAAGCCGGTGAGCCCGCGTGCGGCGAGAGCTTTTATAACGGGAGCAAACGCTTCCGGACTTCCTGCGGCGATGAAGCTCTTCAGATCGGTAACGGTGAGCCCTGTCGGAGCCAATTTTGCGTTGAGCTTTTCCTCGGGTTCGCGTTCGAGCTTGTCGGCACAAGCGAGGGCAATGCGAGAGGCCGCTTCATCGCAGCCGCGTGAAGCCAAAAAATCCATCCACGCCTTGCGGTCGCTTAGGCGGACCACAAAGTTCTCGGCCGTGAAGCCGAAGGCGCGCATGAGATCTATGGCTAATGCAACAGTCTCGGCGTCCGCCTGCGGCGAGCTTTCGCCAATGATATCGGCGTTGAACTGCAAAAACTCGCGCAGGCGTCCCTTCTGCTGGCGCTCGTGGCGGAAAAAATTTGACACGCAAAACCACTTCATCGGTTTGCGGTAGTGCTTCTCGCGGGCGGCAACCATGCGCGCGAGGGTCGGCGTCATTTCCGGCCTCAATGCGACTTCGCGACCACCCCGGTCGGCAAAGGAATAAAGCTGCTCCAGAATCTCGGCGCCCTCCTCGTTTTTCTTGCGGTAGAGGTCGGTGCTTTCGAGCACGGGACCATCAAATTCCACAAACCCGTAGCGCTTCGCCACCTCGCGCCAAGTCGCCACGATGTGGTTCCGTCTCGCGCACTCCTCGGGATAAAAATCCCGAAATCCCGGCAATGCCTGCATCACGCGAAGAACCTCCCTTGAAGCGAAATCCTAAAAATCATCGCGGAACTCTGCCTGTTTGAACCCCTCCTGCAAAGCTGCAAATTAGCGCTCGCGGACCACGGCGGGATTTCCTGAGACCACGGCATCAGGCCCCGCGTCCCGCATTACCACCGCCCCTGCCGAGCATACTGTGTTCCGGCGCAGCGTGACTCCCGGCCCGATAAACGCACCAGCCGCGATCCAGCATCCGTCCTCGATGACGATGGGCTTGGTCACAAGGTCAAAGGTTTCTTTTTTAAATTTGTGCGACCCCGTGCAAAGGAACGCCCGCTGCGAAATACACACATGAGATCCGATCCTCACTCGGTCGAGGCTCAGAATCATCACTTCCTCGCCGATCCACACATGATCGCCGATTTCCAAGCGCCAAGGGAAATTGATGTTCACCTGCGAGCGGATCACCACACCACGCCCGACCTTGGCACCGAACGCCCGAAGCACCGCACAGCGAAAGCGGGATGGTTGTGGAAACCATGGCTCGAAAAAAATCGTCCGCGCAAACCACCACAGCACTTCCTTCCAAAAAGGAGCGCCTCGGGAGAATTCAGGGTTCTGGTAACGCGAGAGGTCCACGGAGCATTATTGAGTCCACAGCCAATCAACACCCTCCCCCGCCGCCGTGCGATGACAAAAACCCGAAAAATTTCGCCTTGACGAAATCCCGACCCGCCGCCAAATAGATAGATATCTTATCGAGAGTGGCAGAGGGACTGGCCCTATGAAGCCACGGCAACCGCTGAAGTGTGATGCTCAAACATCCCACCCAGGACCAGGTGCCAAATCCAGCCCGGCAGGCGCGTAGGTGCTGAACCGGGAAAGATGAGAGGGATAGTTGCCAAGCCGCAGGTGTCCCGTCACTCGTCCACTCTCGTTGAGGAAAAAATCCGAACATGAGCGAACAACAGACATTCTTTTCGAACCTGAAATGCCGGGAGTGCGGCCGTCTTTACCCCAAAGAGGCCATACACATTTGCGAATTTGATTTCGGCCCCCTTGAAGCCGCGTACGACTACGACCTCATCGCGAAGCACATCAATCGCGCGGTCATCTCCTCGCGTCCGCAAACGATGTGGCGTTACCGCGAGTTGCTGCCTATCGACGGCGCACCGACTGTCGGGGCTCAAGTCGGTTTCACGCCACTTGTCCGGGCCGACCGACTCGCCAAGCACCTCGGAGTGGATGAACTTTATATCAAGAACGACACGGTCAACTACCCCACCCTCTCATTCAAAGACCGCGTGGTTTCCGTCGCTCTGAGCCGGGCCCGCGAACTCGGCTTCAAAGTCGTCGCCTGCGCCTCCACGGGCAATCTTGCAAACTCTGTGGCAGCCAATGCCGCTGCTGCCGGATTGACAAGCTATGTCCTCATACCAGCAAACTTGGAGAAGAGCAAAATCGTCGGCTCGCTGGTTTACGGCACTCAGGTCATCGGCATAGAAGGCGCCTATGATCAGGTGAACCGACTCTGCTCTGAAATCGCCGGCAAATACGGCTGGGGCTTCGTGAATGTGAACCTCCGCCCCTACTACGCCGAGGGATCAAAAAGCATGGGCTTCGAAATCGCCGAGCAACTCGGCTGGAAACTTCCCCGCCACACAGTCATCCCGATGGCCAGCGGCTCGCTCCTCACCAAGATTCACAAGGCCTACAAGGAATTCATCAAAGTCGGCATTCTCGAGGAGCAACCCTTCTCCGTCCACGGCGCACAGGCCAGCGGATGCTCCCCGATCTCCGAAGCCAAGAAGAAAAACAGCGATATCGTCAAACCGGTCTCAAAACCCGACACGATCGTGAAATCCCTCGCCATCGGCACCCCGGCGGACGGCTACTACGCCATTCGCAGCATGAACGAAACCGGCGGCAGCGCCGACGATTGCTCGGATGAGGAAGTGATTCGCGGAATACGCGACCTCGCCGAATATGCTGGCATCTTTGCCGAGACCGCTGGTGGCGTGACAGTCGCTTGCGCCCGCAAGCTCATCGAAAGCGGAAAAATCCCCCGCAACGAGAGCATCGTCCTCTGCATCACCGGCCACGGACTCAAAACCCAGGAAGCCATCCAGGGCCACTGCGGCGAACCCCGCGTCATCAACCCCAGCCTGCGCGAATTCGAAGCCCTAATCGCCAACGATGAGGCTATCCTGGAGGGGAGTTTTAAGTCTTAAGTTTATAAGTTTTAAGATTCACCGACCGATAAACCGACACCCAAGACAAAAAAATCTCCACAACCACTCCACTTAAAACTTAATCCTTAAACTTAAAACTCCTCACCCATGCCCATACAAGTCCGCATCCCAGCCCCCCTCCGCAAGCTCACGAATGAGCAGGAACTCGTTCCCGCCACCGGCGCGAACATCGGCGAGGTCCTCACAAACCTCAACGCCTCCTACCCCGGCCTCTTCGAGCGCATCTGCGACGAGAGCGGGAATGTTCGCCGCTTCGTGAATATCTTCGTGAACGACGAGGACATTCGCTTTCTGGAGGAAAAAGCCACACCTGTTAGGGAAGGCGACGAGATCAGCATCGTTCCAGCCATCGCGGGAGGTTAGTGCCCTGCGAATGCCATGAGAACCGGTTGCTCAGCGTGAGTCGTCGCATTACTTGCGATGGCCTCTGCCCTGCTTGCGAAGCCGGACAGAGCGAACGATCTCTACCTTGAGTAGAGTAGGGAGACCCAGGCGGGATGAGAGGCGCGAAGGCCATTGACCTCCCGAGGGGCTCTCCCTATCGAACGGGACGTGCGGATTGCCCGCATCCGGCTCTCGGAGTGCGGTTCTTCGGTTTGCTTCATGAGGTTTGCCATTTGGTGTGCATGGGGAAGTTGACCAATCCGTAGTGATCGTGGAGTCGTTCGTTGCTGTAGGCATCTCCATATTGCGCCTGGGTTTTGGCGTGTTTCTTCCATAGCCATCGCCTCACGTGCTCTCTCATCTGCCACTGCATCTTACCGAACACTCGTAAGCTATTGGCATAGTGAAAGTAGCCGATCCATCCCCTCCCCGCACATTGATGCGAGCGATGACTTCTTCGGGTTCCTTCCACATGGTGCTCCGGGCGGTTTCCTCCCGGATCGCCTCCCGCAGTTTGCCGCAGCTTTTCGGGCTGGGCTCACAGAGTGGAAAGCGCCTTCCACTTCGCGCTTTCCTCCACGCCAGCCGGAACCCAAGAAACTCGAAGCTTTCTTTCTCGATGTCCACGATCCGTGTCTTCTTCTCGTTGAGCTTGAGCCCCCTTGTCTCCAACCAGCTTTTGAGCCGACTGTGCATCTCCGCTCCTTGCCCTTTGCGACAGAGGACCACGAGCCGAAGGGCTGGGAAGCACTGAGACAGACTGCCGACAGGCAGCCCCGAAGGGGTGCGGAGCGCGGGAGCGCGAAGCATCAACTCGTCGGCATACCGCACCATCACCGCTTTCATTTGCTTTCCTCCATTAACGGCTTGGTAGTGCAACAATTCGTCTGGAAATTGTCGATGTAGCGTCCTCTGCAGCTTCCGAACTCCCGTGGCCGTTTCTGACACCGTGGGCGTTGCTATCCCTTCCGGGCCATCGCCCCGTTCTCTCTCCGTTTCGCACGCATCTGCACTACTGCCCCGCCTTCGCTCCACCCCGCTTTCCGGGGCTTCCTCGCTACTATGCAGGACTCCGACTCCTGCCAGCGCCGCTTCGGCCTTCCCCGTTTCCAGGATTGTGCCGGACGTTGTGGATCGCTCCACGCGCGGACAAGCCTCCCGGCTTATCCCGTCAGCCCTTCCCAACATGCCATCTCCGCTAACACCGCCAGATCGTTGAGCGGGCTCCGACGATTGTTCCGTCCGCTCCTTTCAGCCTTCGTCGTTCAGGTAGCGACTCGGCTTTCCGGTTCTTGCTGTTTCGATGCTCATTAGATGGAGTTCACTTTCGTTATGGCCTGCTGGTTCAGTAGATGCCCCGCTTGCAGGTTCAGCCT
>JBIJCR010000134.1:0-5054 GCA_044344595.1 Terrimicrobiaceae bacterium | reverse complement strand
CCCCGAGCCGCGCGGCGTTGAGGGCCTGCTCAAGCAGATCAAATCCACCGCCAAGACCTACTCCCTTTTCGAACTCGCCCGTCTGGTTCTCGAAAAATCCGCCCGCTACCTTGTCGAGTTTCAGCGAAAGTCGGGGCCTTCACTTTTTCAGGTGGTAGCAGACGGCACGCTTTGGCTGAACGAGAGCGACGCCGCCACCCGAATCCTCTCCTCACAGATGGAGAAATTTTACCGCCTTGAGCGCGTTGCGGTCGAACCTCCCAAGGGTGCCTTCCCGATCATCGCCCAATGCGGAATCAGTGGCGTCCTTCTCGGACCGCCGAACCACCACGACTACCAGCTCAAGCTTCAAAAACTACACGCCGAGCGCTTCAGCAACATGGCTTTCGATAGCTACAAGGCCCGCGTCCGCATGGTCCGCGACGAGGAATCCATTCAAAAATGGCGCGACGAACAAAGCTCGCAGGATGTCTATTTCCCGCTCGAAACCCCTGAAGGCACCGAACCCGCGCCACTCAAGAACCTCGCAGAAGTAGCCGAGCATTTTCAGAAAAACCACGCAGCTACGGCGATTATCAATCCCGGTGATCACTTCACCGCGCCAGGCTCCGCGCCAGTCAACGACTCCGCGCCGGCCGTCATCGAGTTCACCCGCCGCGAGCTCGACAACCTGATCCGCTTCCCCCTTCCGCTTGCCAATACCCTCGGCCAAAAGCTGGCCGCTGGAGGGTTGCAGATTTTCAAGGCCCACGAAAACATCACTTACGTCTCTGTGGCCCGTCCCAAGATGCTCGATCGCCAGGCAAATCCCGTATCCGAGAGCCTTGCCGCCATTCTCGATTATCTGGAATCAAATGCCGGAAAACCCCGCGCGGAACAATGGAAGGCTCTGCTCGCCCTGCCTACGTTGCCATCGGACCCCGCACTTCGAGAGCCAGCCCTGCTCCGCGATTTCCATTGGCTCTTGCTGCAAGGTCATGTCATCGACTTTGCCTCGAAGGGGCTTGAAATCCCGCGCCGACCAAGCACCCGCCCGCCACAAGACAGGCAGGAAAAATCACAAAACAACCGCCCACCTCGGCTTGGCACAACGCCGAATCCCCCCCGCCCTGCAGCCATTGTGCCAGAGACACCCAAGCCGAACCCCGAGCCGCCGGCTGAACTGTCCAAGGCAAAATCTGATTTTGTAGAACCGCAGCCCGACGAGCCAGAGGCTTTGCCCCAAGTGGCGGATGTTCTGCCTGACGCAACGGATTCTTTACCTCAGGCGACTGCGATTTTGCTCGGAGAAACTGACTTGGCTTCCGATGCGATCGCGCCTCTTTCTGAAGTGGTCGAGAAACCAGCTGCCGCGGGCGATTCTTTGGTCGCTGCGGATTTCGCAGCCCAAGATATGCCCACGTTAGGAAAGAAATAATCTCTGACCTTCTACCAACACTTTATGACAAAACCACACATAGCACTGATTGGAGTTGCACTTTTTAGCGCGGCTATCACTACAAATGTAACCGCAGCAACAATTGATCTTCCTCAATATGGCTTCTCAATCGAGGCGCTTGATGCGCCGCCATCAACGACGACGGCTACAACCGCGCTTATGACGTTCTTGCCTGTTTCCAATGGCTTCGCTCCAAACGTAAATGTGAACATTCAGCCATACCCCGGAAGCATGGCGAGTTACGTCACGATGTCGAAAGATCAGTTTAAACAGATGAATTTGACTATCGTTGCAGAAAAGCAAAACGGGGAGAACGAATGGGTCGTTGAATACTCTGGTCCAATGCAAGGCAAAGACCTCCACTTCTATGCACGAGCTGTGTCGAATAATGGTAAAGTGTATTTGGTAACTGCAACTGCCTCAGAATCGCAATGGAAGAGCGTATCGGACGTTTTGCGCAAGAGCGTTGATGCCTTCAAAGCAAAATAATCCTAACGAGCCAGTTGGCCTAATCCTTTTCCCTTCGGGACTTTCGGAATGCCTTCTGCTGATTCCGCTTCGCGGGCAGGAGGAATGCCGAAAGCAAGTAGGGATAGGTCATCGGGGACGCTCAATGGCGTCGAATCCGTTCAGGACTCCATCGAAAGCCACGTTACCAAGCCGCTCGTGTGACCAACGGCCAGAAGCGGCTTTGAGGGATGCCACGCCAAGGCGCTGATGCCTGCTCCAAGCCTTGCGCGTTTGCGGCGGAATTGGCCCTTTTCAAAAGTCACCACCAGCAGCGTTCCCTCGCCATCGCCTGTCGCGAGCTGGCCGGTGGCGGGTGAGAAATCCAGCGCCAGCACTTCGCTCTCGCTGCCATCGACCTGAATGGGGTGTGCTCCGTCCGGACCTTTTGCGGACGCGCACGGCCAAACCGTCACCACCGAACTCCCCGCTGTGGCGAGGCGTTTGCCATCGGCCGAAAAAGCCAGCGCGCGCACCTTGGATTCAAAACCCTCCATGTTGAGGGGATTATCCCTTGGGATATCGTAAACATGCACACTCGCAGTCTGGTCCGCCGTGGCCAGCCAGCGACCATCGTTGCTCCAGCGCACCAGCAGGCTTGCGCCGCCCCAATCAAAGCGCGCGAATGGTTCTTTTTCACCAAGCCGCCAAAGCAGCGCTCCACCCGCACCCGCCGTGGCGATCTCGGCGGGCGACTTGGGATTCCATGCCAAATCCGACACTACGGTAGGCAAGTCGCGCAGGCTTTTTTCATCACTACCGGCCGTGTCGAAAATATACAGCGCTTTGCCTTGGCCCGCCGCGAGGAGCGCACCATCTGGACTCGTCCGCACATGCTCGATCATTCCCCGACCAGGCTTCCATTCCCGCGAGCCGCAGCGGATTTTTCCGTCAAATCCGCACGTCGCAGGCTCGCTGTCGAACCAGTCCGAGATTCCATTCCCCATGCCGTGTCCAGGCAGTTCCTCCAGAAGCGTTGCCGCTTCGTCGGCTACAAGCACTGCACCGGTGGCGGGAGTCGCGAGAAGACGCGTCCCCTCAGGATTCCATTTCAAACCGAGGATGTGATCCTCCGCAGTGATTGAGCCGGGGCTTTTCAAGCGAGGCAGGAGCGGAATCCGCTGGTGAGGGCTTCGCGGTCGAGTTTGCGGCCGATGAAAACCAAGCTATTCTTGCGCGGGCGACCCGCCCACGGACCGCCGCTCGCCGCGTCGATGAGCATGTGCACGCCTTGAAACACCACGCGGTCGGCCTGGCCCTTCACGGCGAAAACCCCCTTCATGCGGAAAATGTCCTGCCCCTGGTCGCGAACGAGCTTAGAAATCCAGTCGTTGAGTTTTTTGCCATCGCAGTCCCCCTCGGCTTCGATGCCCACGCTCGAGATGTCCGAGTGGTGATGGTGGTGATGTCCATGCGCGTCCAGAAAGTGCGGGTTGAGTTCCGTGGCGCGATCGAGGTTGAAGCCGCCCACTTCGAGTACTTTTTTGATATCGATCTCCGCGCGCGTCGTGCGGTGGATCACCGCCAGGGCATTGATGGCGCGGATGCGTTGCTCGGTTTCCTCGAGCTCCTCGGGAGTCGCGAGGTCACTCTTGTTGAGGAGAATAACATCGGCAAAGGCTACCTGCTCCTCGGCCTCGTGTGTTTCACCGACATGGCGCGAGAAATGGTGCGCGTCCACCACCGTCACCACGCCATTCACCGCCGTCTGCTCGCGCAATTCCTCATCCACAAAAAATGTCTGTACCACCGGCCCCGGATCAGCCAGACCGGTCGTCTCGATCAGGATGTGGTCGAACTTGTCGCGGCGCTTCATGAGGTTCCCGAGAATGCGGATCAAATCACCGCGCACTGTGCAACAAATGCACCCGTTGTTCATTTCAAACAACTCCTCCTCGATTCCAATTTCACCAAATTCATTTTCGATCACCGCAATCCGCAGCCCGTGGTTTTCCCCCAGAATACGGTTCAACAGCGTGGTTTTTCCGGCTCCAAGGAAGCCAGTCAGAATGGTGACAGGTATGCGGGACATCGCACCAGTAAACAGGAAAAACAGAAACGCTGAAAAGACTCTTTTGAAGGGCTGGGTCTCTGACCCGAACCCAAGCAGGGTTACGGAATTGTAACGAACATTCCCTTTGCACTGTTTGGACTTTTTAAGAAATCAGCGCCTGCCAACCAAAAAAACAATTCCGGTTTGCCAATTTCCACACCATGAAAAAAACAACCATCTTCAAGTTTCTCGCCGCTTGCGCTGTTTTGTCATCCGAGGCCTCCTATGCGCAGATGAGCCTCCTGAGCAACTTCAGTGCGAACTACGGAAACGGCACAAGTGCCGGCGAAATCGTGGGCTTCGACAAGGTGTCAAAAAACCTCTTCGTTACGAGTTCCAGTTCTGCCGCCTACCAGATCAATATTTTTGATCTTTCGAATCCTTCCAGCGCCGTCGGCGTTGGAGTGATCGATTTCTCATCATCTTTCGGAATCAAGTCAGACATGAGCGCTCTCAGCAGTGTTGCAATCAACTCCGCCAAGGGATTCGGTGTTGCTTCTTTGATTCCCACGGCCAATACAACCACACTCGGCAAAGTGGGCTTCTTCAATCTTTCAACTGGAGCTTCCTTGGGAACGATCGACGTCGGATACCACCCGGACAGCGTTTCTTTTTCACCTGATGGATCAAAACTCATTGTCGTGAATGAAGGGGAATTCAATGCTTCCAGCGTCACGAATGCTCCAGGCTCGATTTCCGTTATCGATGTCTCCGGCATTACCAGCGGCAACCTCGCCAACCTTGCATCTCTCACGCCTATCACCAGAGATTTTTCCTCTGTCAATCTTGCCTCCGGAGTCTCTCTGAGCGGCATTCGCAATTCCAATGTCGCGGCCATTGGCACCAGTGGGAACTTCATTTCCTCGGTTCCCGATTTTACCCAAGCCGCCAACCAAGACCCCAACGCGATCGAGCCTGAGTATGCCTCCGTGATCGGAGATAAAGTTTATGTATCTCTTCAGGATAACAACGCCATTGGTGAATACGATCTCACGCAGAACTTGTGGACCAAGATAACTAATCTGGGGACGATCACTCAAACGATCGACGCTACAG
>JBIJCR010000047.1:0-16939 GCA_044344595.1 Terrimicrobiaceae bacterium | reverse complement strand
CCGAGAGCCGGATGCGGGCAATCCGCACGTCCGGTTCGATGAGGGGGAGTCCCCGGCGGTCATTGGCCTTCGCGCCTCTAACCCCGTCCGGGTCTCCCTACTCTACTAAGACCAACTTTCAGCCCGTAACGAGATCGAGCCATTTGGGATTGGTCTCCGCATGGGTTCCGATTTCCTCGAGGATTTGAGGCAAGGTGGTGGTGGGTTTCCATCCCCACGCTTCGCGGGCAAGTGCGGGGTCAAGGATGGCCCACGGGATGTCGAAGGGGCGGTTGGATGGGGTGCTGGAAATGTGATTCGGGTCGTTGATTGCGAGAGCGGGGCCGATTTTATCCGCGCACCAAGCGGAGAGTTCTCGCAAGGACATGGAGTTTTCGTGACCGCCGCCGAGGTTGATAGTGCGGGGTTTTCCCGTGCCACGAAAATCGATCTGCTCCAGGAGGAGCGGGGCGATATCCCTCGGATGCAGGCAGTCGCGGACTTGGAGTCCCGAGCCGCCGAAGCCGATGTATTTCAGTGGACGCCCGGCGCGCCAAGAGTGGATCCAAAACGAGAAGATGCCTTGATCGGCTTTGCCAAACTGCCCCGCGCCGGCGAGAACACCGCAGCGATTGATCCAGACGGGGAAGCCGTAGGCGTCGCCGTATTCTAGCGCGAGGCACTCGGAGCAGAGTTTCGTGCTGCCGTAGAGACTGATCGGTGGTGCGGTGGAGAATTGCTCGGTGATTCCGCTTCGCGACCAGCCTGGACCCGATGCGGTGGATGGCAACTCAAAGCGGGTCGGAGTTTTTTCCATCGGCAATCCTGCCAGCGCAGCGATTGAATAGACTCGGCTGGTGGAGAGTAGAGTGAACCCTGCTTTCCATGTTTTGCAGAGCTCCAGGAGATTCACGGTGCCGTAGAGGTTCTGGTCCACCAGATCGCGGCTCGACGAGCCATCGACGCCGGCAAGCACACTGGGATTCGCCGCGCAGTCGATGATCCAGTCGCACGCCGGAAGGCTTTCCAGCAGAGTCCGGTCGCGCACATCGCCGATGCGGATATCGCAGCCCAGAGCACGAAGCGGCTCGAGATTTGTCTCGCTGCCTTTGCGCGACAGATTGTCGAGACCCAGAATTTGCAGGTCGGCCCGATGCTCCAGAAGCGTGCGTGTGATCACGGATCCAGCGAAGCCGCAAATGCCGGTGAGGAGGATTTTCATGTGATGATGGGCTTTTTAGCGAACAGATTTTAGAAAATTCCAAGGGTTGAGCACCGGTGTTCCTTCATCGATGAAGTCAATTTCATTGCGCGTGACAACGGTCAATCGATGCACTTTCGCCGTGGCAAGAATGAGGGCATCACGAAGGGGGCGGGTTTGTTTCGCATGCAAGAAGGCACATTCTTCGGCAACGGTCTCATTAACCCCGAGAATTCTCCCTTCGAAGCCGGTTTTCACCTGCCCTTCATACCACCTGGCGAGCGCCTTTGCTCCAATGGCGTCGCGGCGTTGTGCAAGTTCGATGCCGAGTCTAATTTCCATCAAGGAAATTACGCTCAGGTAGCAGGATTCGACGACTTGAGCCGCTTGCCACGCTGCAACGGACGGATCGCACTTTTTGGCGCGCCTCAACTCGGATACTACATCTGTATCGAGCAGGAATTCAGGCATTCAGATCGGCAGGTGCCAGGCTTTCTTTGAATCGTGGGATTTCCAAGTCAACCTCCCCCGCGTCGGAATCTCCTAAAATATCGAGCAAGTTGACTTCGCTACGAGGTTCACTTTTGAGCACTTCTTTTTTCACTAATTGCGCCAACCAACCTGAGAGGGATGTTTTTGCATCCACTGCCCTGTGCCTTGCCAAGCGGCAGAGTTCATTATCAAGACTGATCGTGACATTCATATGATTACACGATTACACGGAAACACGGATTTTCAAGCCGGAATTATTGACCGATGGATTGAGAAACAATGGCCAGGCCTCCAAGCATGACAACGCGTTGATTGGAGGCGAGATGAGCGATCAATCCTGGCGTGGTAACGGGATTTTCCATTCTTTCATGGTTTCTTTGATGCGTTCGGAAATCCAGATGGCGTCGGCCACGCATTTCACGCCTCCGGGGAGCCAGGCTTCCGAGTTGTCCGGGATTTGTTTGCGGCCTTCGGCGATGGCCGTGTTGATCGGGGGCTTGCCTTGCCAGCGCCTCAGCAGGGCTTGCGACTTCAGTAGGGAGTAAAGTCGCTTCTGCCTTTCTACATCGGGACGGTATTGGCGCAAAGGGAGAATTTTATCCGCGCGTCTTCCAGGCTTCGACGATTTGGCGGATGGTTTCCGTGAGGCTGATGGTGATATCCCACGCCGGGTAGTGGGATTTCATTTTCCGGAGGTCGCTGTAGTAGCAGATGTGGTCTCCGATGCGGTTTTGGTCCACATAGGTGAAGGCTTGTTTCTTTCCGGTGAAGGATTCGGCGATCTGGAAGGCTTCGAGGATCGAGCAGGAGTTTTGTTTCCCACCGCCGAGGTTGTAGACCTCCGCGATGCGCGGGGCTTTGCAGAATTCCCACATGAAGCGGGCCACATCCTCGCTGTGGATGTTATCGCGCACTTGCTTGCCCTTGTAGCCGTAGACCTTGTATTCGCGGCCTTCGAGATTGCATTTCACGAGGTAGCTGAGGAAGCCGTGGAGTTCCACGCCGGAGTGGTTCGGGCCGGTAAGGCAGCCGCCACGCAGACAGCAGGTGGGCATGTCGAAATAGCGTCCGTATTCCTGCACCATCACATCCGCCGCGACTTTGGATGCGCCGAAGAGGGAGTGTTTCGATTGGTCGATCGAGAAGGATTCGGCGATGCCGTGTTCGTAGGCGGGGTCATCGTAATCCCAGCGCGTGTCGAGTTCGCGCAGAGCGATGGTATTTGGCCGGTCACCGTAAACTTTGTTCGTGGACATGTGGACGAACGGCGACTCGGGGCAGGCTTGCCGGGCGGCTTCGAGGAGGTTCAGCGTGCCGACGGCGTTGGTGTCGAAGTCATCAAAAGGAATCGCCGCCGCGCGGTCGTGCGAGGGCTGCGCGGCGGTGTGGATGATGATGTCGGGCTTAATTTTGGCAACGAGGTCGAGAACGCCCTGCCGGTCGCGAATATCGAGTTCGTGGTGGGTGAACCCCGGGATGATGTCTGCAAGGCGTTTTTGGTTCCAGCGCGTGTCGCCTTGGGGTCCAAAAAATGCCGCGCGCTGGTTGTTGTCCACCCCGTGGATCGAGCAGCCCTGGCTGGCGAAAAAGATCGAGACTTCGGAACCGATGAGGCCGGAGGAGCCGGTGACGAGGGTTTTCATGCGATGGTGTGAATCAAGCTATTTCAAGGGCCACTAGAGTAAAACCAAAACATTGCGCAGCCTGCCCGCTTGCGCCACCGGTTACCTGAAATCTCCAATATCAGGGTTGAGCGCGGGTCGTGATCTTGTATTTCATAGAAGTCATGCTTGCCCGTGAGGCACATAAATCCACATCGTTCAAGGAGGCCGATGAGTGGACAAAACGCCAGTATCAGGCGATGTCCTGCGACGAGCGAATTCAAGCCGCCCGACTTTTGCAGCGCAGGGTGTTTGGAGCAAATTCTCCCGATGTGAGAGAGGCATGCCTGAAGAAAAGCAAATAGCCTAAGCAGGCTCGGTGTCAGGCGAGGGCGCGATTCAGGGCGCTGATGATGGCGTGGATGGATGCGAGTTCGATGTTGGTGTCGCTGCCGACGCCGAAGTAGGTGCGGGCGGCGGCGGTTTTGATTTCGATGTAGCTTACGGCGCGGGCATCGGCTCCGGCGCCGAGAGAGTGTTCGGAATAGCTTTGGATTTCGAAAGGCGGGAGGCTGGTTTGGCCGAGGGCGTGGACGAAGGCAGCGATCGGGCCGTTGCCGGAACCGCGCACTGTGACAGGTTGCCCTTGGAGGTTGAGGTCGGCTTCGATGGTGACTTGCTCGCCGCGCTCGATGGCGCGGAATTCGCGCAGGATCACGGCGCCTTCACGCAGTACATAGGTTTTGAGGAAAAGACTGTGGATTTCCTCGGCTTCGAGTTCGGTGCCTTTTTCGTCCGAGACGGCATTGACGATGCGGCCGAGTTCTTTTTGGAGAGACTTGGGAAGCTGGTAGCCGAATTCCGTTTCGAGGATGTAAGCGACGCCGCCTTTGCCGGACTGGGAATTGATGCGGATGATCGCCTTGTAGCTGCGGCCGATATCGGCGGGGTCGATCGGAATGTAGAGGGTATCCCACGGCTTGCCCAGGGCTTGGCGCGCCCATGATTTTTTAATGGCGTCCTGATGCGAGCCGCTGAAGGCCGTGAAAGCGAGGTCGCCGGCGTAGGGGTGGCGGGGATGGACCTCCATGCGGGTGCAGCGCTCGTAAACATCGCGGATCGCGTTGAGGCGGCTGAGGTCGAGGTGGGGATGGATACCGTGCGTGTAGAGATTCAGCGCGACGGTGACGATATCGAGGTTGCCGGTGCGCTCGCCCACTCCGAAGAGCGTGCCCTCCACGCGATCGGCTCCTGCGAGGAGGCCCAATTCCGTGGCGGCGGTGCCGGTGCCGCGGTCGTTGTGCGTGTGAAGCGAAAGCGTTGTGAGATCGAGGCGGGTCAGGTGGCGGGACATCCACTCGATCTGATCGGCGTGGATATTCGGCGTCGCGTATTCGACGGTGGCCGGGAGGTTGAGGATGATTTTGTTTTCCGCTGTCGGCTGCCAGACATCGGTCACGGCCTCGCAAATCTGGAGGGCGAAATCGAGTTCCGTGCTCGTGAAGCTCTCGGGTGAGTATTCCAAACGAATGCGCGAGCCCTCGGCGACAAGCGGCTGCATTTTCTCTTTTAAAAACGATACCGCATGCGTGGCGATGGAGACGATTTGCTCGCGGGTCGAGTTGAAGACATACTCACGCTGCTTCGGAGAGGTCGAGTTGTAGAGGTGGAAAATGATGCTGCCCGCTCCGCGGAGGGCCTCCAGCGAGCGGAGGATCAGATCCTCGCGGCATTGGCAGAGTATTTGAATCGAGACGTCAGACGGGATCAGGTTCTCCTCGATGAGGCGGCGGCAAAAGTCGAATTCGATCTGCGACGCGGACGGGAAACCGATTTCGATTTCCTTGAAACCAATACCGACGAGCATCTGGAAATACTCGAGTTTTTCTTCCACGCTCATCGGTTGCGCGAGCGCCTGGTTGCCATCGCGGAGGTCTACGCTGCACCAAACGGGAGCGGAGGTCAGAGAGCGGCTCGGCCACTGGCGGTCGGGCAGATCGACTTGTGGAAAAGGTCGGTATTTGGTGACAGGCGGCACTTGCATCGAGTGCATAAAGGTAGCACCGCAAAAGCCGACGCGCCAAGTTTTCAAACGAGGCTACCCGATAATATCCACAACCACTGCAGTCGCGTTGTCGCGGCCAGAGGCTGCGATCGCCTCGCGAATCAGAACCGGAGCCGCCTCCCGGGGGGTGTTGCGCAGGATATCCTCGATGCGGCTGTCGAAGAGGCCATCGGTGACCCCATCCGTGCAGAGTAAAAAACGGTCTCCAGGCTCGAGCCCCACGGCACCCATCTGGGGTTCGATCTGTTGCGGGTCTGCACCGAGGACTTTTTGCAGGACATTGCGTTGGGGGTGATTTTTCGCCTCACGCTCGTTGATTTGGCCATTTCGAAACAGCCAGCCGACATAGGTGTCGTCGTTGGTGATCTGCTTCATGCCCCCTGCTGCCGGAAGAAAGTAAATACGGCTGTCGCCGACATGGGCGAAATACATCCAACCCGGAGTGAACCAACAAAGGCTCAGCGTGGCGCCCATGCCACTGCACTCCTCGTAGCAGGAGCCGAGATAGAGCAGCGCACGGTGGATTTCGACAAACACTTCCTGAAGCACATCGCGGAATCCGCTGGAAATGCCCGAAGCACCTTGCGCGAAGACCGATGGCAGAAGCTTGGTGATTTTTTCCACGGCTATCTTGCTTGCGAACTCCCCGGCCATCGCTCCGCCCATCCCGTCGCTCACGGCAAAAACAAAATCGGCTTTGGCAACTTCCTCCTGGCCGATTTTGCCAAGCCATTGTGCTCCGTGCGAATCGACGAGCAGGCCGAGGAATGAATCCTCGTTGTTTTTACGGACCTTTCCGCAGTCCGTGTCACCAGACCACGCAAGGCCTCTCACTGAAGTTGGAATATCACTCATGGTCAGGCTCCAGGATGGTCGCAAACTCAAAATCGATGAGACAAAACCGGCCATCAGACTGGCGGTAGGTGACATTCCGCATGTCGGCGTCGTCGTGACGCACGCCATAGGGTTCAAGTTCGGCGAACAGCTCGCGGCAGCGGGCCTCGTCGAGGTGGTCGACGCGCGTGCCGCAGTTCGTGGTCACCATTTTGAGCGCCTCGGGATCGCTTTCCACGAGCCGCGGCACAAACGGGCAGGCGCGCTTTTCGAGGTAGCGAAGCACCTTCACCTCGTTCGCAAAGCGCTCATCAGCCTTGGGCCCGCGAAATTGCTTATAGACCTTGCCATCGTAGCCTATGCGCACGGTGGCGCGGAGTGTGTCTTTGACCTGTTGCATGAAATTTTTTTGGGATGCCGAGATGACCCGTCCTGCAAATTGGCATATCCTGAGAGGAACGCTGAGCTTTTTCCGATTGCTGGTCCATGGTATTTCTTCTCTAAGAATTACAACTCGTGTCTGCATTTCAGAATATCACGAGGAGATTTACGCCAGTGAATCTCGGCGACCAGCAGTCTGCCAGCCGCTCCGAGCGAAAAGCGGCGCAGGATTTTTCTTGAGACCAAGCGCTGCAAAAGGGATTACCTTCGCACGTGAATCTTTACCTCATCGCCGCCTTTCAAGCCTATCTGCTTGGCTCGATTCCATGGGGCTTTCTTGCCGGTCGAATAAATGGCGTGGATTTGCGCAAGCAAGGCAGCGGCAGCACCGGTGCGACGAATGCCCTCCGCATCCTTGGAAAAAAATGGGGCTACACGGTGTTTGCGCTGGATGCCTTCAAAGGCTGGCTGGCCGTGATGATCGCGTTTCTGGTCGCCCTGAAGGTGTATGACGCGCCGCAAGCCGTGGTGATCAATGCGGGCGTCGTGGGAGCGATTTTTGCGATGGTCGGTCACACCTATCCGATCTGGCTGCTTTTCCAAGGCGGCAAAGGCATCGCCACGGCGGCAGGCATCATGCTCGCGCTGTTTCCGCCGCCGGTTTTCGCCTTGGGACTTTTTGTGTGGCTTACACTTTTCTACACGACACGCTATGTCTCGGTCGCGTCGCTGGGAGCCGCCGTGGCACTGCCGACCGGAGCCGCCGGCATGTGGGCGCTTGGGCAGGGCGATCCCTTGCGCACCGGCATCGCCGGCATCATGTGCCTGCTTGCGATCTGGCGGCACAAATCCAACATCTCGCGTCTGCTCGCCGGAACGGAAAAGCGTTTCGAAAAAAAACCACGCCCCGTTTCTTGAACCATGTTTAAAAAAATCAGCATCATCGGAGGCGGTAGCTGGGGGACGGCACTCGCCCTCCTGCTATCCGAGCACGGCCTCCCGATCACGATCTGGGCGCACAACCCTGCCGTCGCGGAGGAAATCAATTCCCGCCACACAAATTCCCACTACCTGCCTGGAATCAACCTCCCGCACAATGTGAAGGCCACGGCTGATCTGGCGCAGGCCGCAACTGGAGATCTCGTCGTCGTTGTCGTTCCTTCCAAAGTGATGAGGGAAACCGCCCATTCCCTCGCGACCTTGAATCTGACGGATGGCACAGTGGTTGTGTCTTGTACGAAGGGCATTGAATCCGGCACCGGTCTTCTCATGAGCCATGTTCTCGGGGAATCCCTCCCACACTGCCGCTTGGCGGTTCTATCCGGTCCGAATCTCGCTCCGGAAATTGCCCGTCAAATCCCGGCCGCCAGCGTGATCGGGTCTGGACACGACGACTTGCTGGAGCCCTTGCAGCGCATTTTTTCGTCCAAAGCATTCCGCGCCTATACGACAGATGACATCACCGGCGTCCAGCTGGGCGGTGCCTTGAAAAACATCTACGCCATCGCGGCTGGTGTGTGCGACGGGTTCGGCATGGGTGACAATGCCAAGGCGGCACTTGTGACCCGCTCGCTTGCTGAAATGACCCGCCTGGGTATTGCCATGGGCGGTCGCCGCGAAACCTTCTTCGGCCTCAGTGGTGCCGGCGATCTCATGGTCACCTGCTTCAGCAAGCAAAGCCGGAACCGGCAGTTTGGCGAGCGCCTCGGGCGTGGCGAGAAGCCGGCGGATATCATCGCCTCGCTCAAAATGGTTGCCGAGGGGGTGCCGACAGCCTTGAGCGCGTCCCAGTGCGCGAAGCGACTCGGCATCGACGCTCCCATCACGGCCGAGGTCTGTGCCGTTCTCCACGAGGGCAAGCCACCGCGCGAATCCATATCCTGTTTGCTCGGCCGTCCACCCAAGCCGGAGAACGAGCATCCAAGCACACGCGTCTGATGAAAATCGGCTTTGTTCGTCGCGGGCACTCGAGCACTGGAGGAGCGGAAGCCTACCTCATTCGCCTGGCTTCGGAGTTTCGCAGATTGGGTCAAGAGACCACCCTCATCACCACGCCCGACTGGCCCGCCGAGCGCTGGCCGTTTGGAGACATCCACCGCCTGCCCGGCAAGTCGCCGCAGGAATTCGCCACGGCCTTTCACGCCACTCGCACCAGCTGTGATATTCACTTCAGCATGGAGCGCGTTCCCGGCTGCGATGTTTACCGGGCGGGTGATGGCGTGCACGCCGCCTGGCTTGCGCGGCGCGATGCGTTTGAGCCATTTTGGAAAAAGGCCGCCCGTTGGCTGAACCGCAAGCATGCAGCGATTCTTGATCTCGAGCGCCGTGTTTTCGATCCCGCAAACACCCGCCTCGTCATTGCGAATTCCCGGATGATCCGCGATGAAATCCTCACTCGCTTTTCCTTCCCGCAAGATCGCGTGCGGGTCGTCTACAATGGCATCCATCCCCCAGTCGAACTCCCGCCGCGCGACGAGGCGCGCCGGCGTTTCGGTATCGACCCCGATACCTTCTGCGTTCTTTTCCTCGGCACCGGCTGGGAAAGGAAGGGTCTTTCGACAGCGATCCAAGCGGTGGAAATGGTCGATGACGCCACGCTGCTCGTTGCGGGTCGCGGCCCGGCGGATTTTTATCGCGGCACAAACGCCCGCTTTCTCGGCCCTGTTTCGGATATCGCCGCACTCTTTGCGGCAGCGGATGTCATGACGCTACCCACATGGTATGACCCCTTCTCAAACGCCTGCCTGGAAGCGCTCGCCGCCGGCTTGCCGGTGATCACCACAGGTGCCAACGGCTTTTCCGAAATCCTCACGCCTGGCATCCATGGAGAAGTCATCGCGCCGGGGGATGCCCTCGCGCTGGCCGAGGCCCTCGAGTCCTGGAGAAATCCTGCCCGCTGCGCCGAAGCCCGCCCAGCCTGTCTCAAGCTTGCAGGAGAATTTTCGATGGAGCGCAACGCGCGGGAGACGTTGGCAATTCTCAATCAAATCGCCCAGAGCACCGTCCGGGACGTCGGCGCGCCAGAAGAGTTCTGAGCTATTCGGAATTTCCGGACAATGGCAAACAATTGTAAACCAGCGAGTTTTTGAATTTCCGCCTCCGCTCGGAGACGCCAAAGCGCTCCCAAATCTTTCGAAATTTGACCTCCGAAGTGGGTGACTTTTTTATATACTTGTTTTTCAATGATGGTGAATATTTTAACCATATTCATTCTCTCTAAACTGGACAAGACCCAACAGATTTGGGATCTCCAATTGCTTCGCCGCGCGAAATGAATCCCGGCGAAAGAGGCACGCGAAACGATCTACTGGCTCCGCTTGGTCCGCGACACAGGGATTCTTGGCTCCAAGAATGCGGAAGACCTCCTAGCACAAGCTTCAAGCATTCAAAAATCCTCACCTCCATTTTCAAAACCACCTCTGAAAATCCCTGACTCCAAGGGAGAATTTTAAATGCTGAATGCTGAATTCCATCAAAAATCCAACATTCAACATCGTCTTCAATCCGAAAACGGATTTTAAGACAGGAGGGCAGGATGGAGAGATTTTACAGAAAAGGCTTTGGCTTTTGTTTGATATCGCACAAATCATTTCAAACGCATCGCATCATAAACAGATCATCCTCTGTGTTCTCTGTGCGCTCTGTGGTTAATTCTGATGTATTCGGGTTCAATCCAAAATCCATCCTCCCCCGTCCTGTTATCCTGTCAAAAAAATGCTTTCTGAATCGAAAAATCTCTTGTCTCCAAAAGGTGAACCGCTATTGTCAGACTTATTGAAAAATCTGCTTGCATCAATTCGCAGTAGCCTAAATATCAATAATTAAGACCTGCACCAGCCCGCAATGGAAAGCAACCTCGTTCAGCATCTCACAGACACTTTCGAAGCCCACGCCCAGCAAACCGAGAATGGGATCGAATACTGGCTTGCCCACGATCTCCAGCACCTCTTTAGCTACGCCAAATGGGAGAATTTTCAGACTGTGATCTCCAAGGCCAAGACCGCCTGCGAGGTGTCCGGTCACGCCGTGCAGAACCATTTTCCCGATGTCAGGAAAATGGTTAAAATTGGCTTCTGGACAGATCGCCAGATCGATGAGTTCATGCTCACTCGCTTCGCCTGCTACCTTAACGCCGGAATAAATGACCAGTTCGCCGAGTCCCACACACTCGAAATAACACTCTGCTCTAACCTCGAAAGACTTGGCCATGCCCACTGAACTCATCCCTTCCGACTATGCGATTTGGCTTGCGGAGGTCAAAACCCGCATTCAGTCTGCCCGCAGTCGCGCCTCTCTGGCCGTGAATTCCGAGGTCGTGCGCCTCTACCACAGCATCGGGCGTGACATTCTGGAGCGCCAAACCCAGCAAGGATGGGGGGCGAAAGTCATTCCCAGAATCGCCACTGACCTCAAAGCCGCCTTCCCAGATATCAAAGGATTCTCCGCCAGCAATATCAAATACATGCGCTTCTTCGCGGAGCACTGTCCTGTTTCCCCTATTGCACAGCAGCCTGCTGAGCCCATGGCCGAGGCACCGGGCCCACGATTTGGTCAGCAGCCTGCTGACCAATTGCCCTGGTTCCACATTGTCATCCTGCTCACCAAAGCGCAACCCGCAGATCGCGAGTGGTATGCGGTTCATGCAGTAACCGGCGGCTGGTCGCGGGATACCCTGAAACGCAATATCGAAACCCGCCTCAAAGATCGCCAAGGGGCAGCCATCACCAATTTCGCGGAACTTCTCCCGCCGCCCCACTCCGCTCTGGCTCAGGAAACACTCAAAGATCCCTACAACTTCGATTTCCTCGGCCTCGCCGACGATGCCCACGAGCGGGAGATTGAAAACGCCCTCATCCGCCACATCACCCGCTTCCTGCTCGAGTTGGGCACCGGTTTCGCCTTTGTCGGCCGCCAGTTCAGGCTCGAGGTCGCGGGCGACGAGTTCTTCATCGATCTGCTCTTCTACCACACCCGGCTGAAGCGTTATGTCGTCATTGAACTCAAAGGCACCGCCTTCAAACCCGAGCATGTCGGCCAGCTGAACTTCTACCTGAGCGCCATCGACTCCCAAATCAAGGGTGAGGACGACCAACCCACCATTGGACTCCTCCTCTGCAAGACCCAGAACTGCATCGTGGCCGAATATGCCCTGCGCGACACCACCAAGCCGATGGGCATCGCCGAATACCAACTCCTCCAGTCCCTGCCTGAGCCCCTTCAAACAAACCTGCCCAGCATCGAAGAACTCGAAGCCGAACTCACTGCGGATTCTCTCGCAGCCGTCCCCGGCGGCGTCAACTTGCTACCTTAAAATCAAATCTCCTCCCCCAGCGGATGTCCGACCAAGATTGATAGGGTCTCCCTCGAAATGATCACAAAAATCCTATCCAAGCTTGCTGCCTCTATAAATAAGCGGGTCCCCAAAAAGATGTCTTTTTAATCTTTCTAGCTAACGCTTAAAGAAATGGCCGCCACAAAGCACAAAAGAGCTTCTTTCTATCCTTATACTAAACGCCTCAAAACTTATGAAAACGATATGGTCATTTGATCTTGGCATAGCCTCCATCGGTGAGGCCGTGCGCAATCTGTCTGATAACTCATTTCCACACAAAGCCTCCTACCTTATTCCAGAGGAATTCGGTGAAACAAAAACTGCGCGTTTGCGTCGGCGCATGAAGCGCACAAGGGATGCTCATAAAGCTCGTGAAGATTGGCTAAAAGCCGTCTGGGAAGCTGCTGGGCTGGAGATTCTCGCGGGTCGGCAGGTTACGTTTATAAATGGCAAATGGAGCCCTGCCGCCGAGTCTCAAAAGCAAAAAGAATATCGTTCATTGCTGCAGCGCGAGTTTCCCAAGAAAGGTGATTCGATTTGTTATAATTCCGCCTTGCTTCGCATCAAATTATTGAGAGGTGAAAAACTTGAACCTTGGCAAATTTATAAAGCCCTGTGGTCCTCGATTCAAAAGCGCGGCTATGGCCTTGTTCCTTGGGCAAATCGTGAACTTGGGAAGAAGGAACTCACACTCGAGGAGGCTGAAAAGTTGCAAAAAAAACAGGATGATGAATTGGCGAAAAAAGACCCCTCCTACCGGCACACGCTCGAGGCTTGGCCAATGTTCAAGAGGGAGGTGCCGAAAGACTTTCATTTTCCCTGTTACTACGATGCTTTTAAAATGGGCCTTTGGCACCCTTCGATGCCTGACTCTTTCGGGGAGCGCATTACCTGTCATGCAATCAGCACGCGAAATGTCCGCTTTGATCGAATCGATGTGGAGCGTGAAGCGGAGCTTCTGGCGAGGAATGCCGCCGCCCAATTGCCGCAACTGGCATCCCTGCTCACCAAGATAAAAAATGATGGATGGGT
Source organism: Terrimicrobiaceae bacterium (assembly GCA_044344595.1). Classification (GTDB taxonomy): domain Bacteria; phylum Verrucomicrobiota; class Verrucomicrobiia; order Chthoniobacterales; family Terrimicrobiaceae; genus UBA967. The sequence continues at coordinate 4,022 of JBIJCR010000047.1, read as the reverse complement.
CGCCAGTGATTCAAAGGCCGGAAAAGAAAAAAACTTCCGTGTTTTTGCTAAGGACTTTGGAGAATTTTTCGTGCATGGCCCAGCTGGTGCAAAATCCCTCGCCGCGAGAAACGACTTCTCCGCCTATCTCGCTTTTTTAAAAAATCGCGGTATCCATCCGGGCGCAAAAGATGAATGGATGGGCGCAACGGCCCAAAAGACGCCCAGATTTGACAACCGTATCATCAACGATTGCGCCCTTCTCGATGGGCTCCAGGTCTGCAATGTCGCCGTGCGATACGACTCCAAAAATAATCGACCGGCAACCGATTCGCTTCTCGCCACAGAGGTCACCTTTTTGATGAAACTCAAAAACATCCTCGTTCACGGTGCCGGAGGTCAGCGAAAACTCACAGCTGCTGAGATCGGCACGATTTTTTCGATACTCTCTGCAAAGGCTGTCGCCAAGGATCCATCACTCAAAGACTACAGCACAAGAGTCATCAATTGCTTCGCCTTGACAGCTTCGGCTTGGGGAAAAGCAGAAGGCATCAAAAAATTGGCGCTCTTTCCATTGCCCGGGCATGAAGTAGTGCGCTCTCCCAAGACCGAGGGGCGGAGTCGCTTCAGCAGGCCGGCGTTACGCCTTTTGCGCGCATTGATCCTCGGCGGCGAGAAACCGAGTGTCTTCCACCAGCGCCTTCTCGATCGTGATCCTGCGCTGCTCGATCAAATCGGCATGGATGTTCTCGATGCAGAGCCCGTGCGCATCGCAAATGGCGCAAAAAATTTCACCAAGCAGCCACGACCTTGGGTTCTCGCGAGTCAGCTCAAATTTCTCTCGGATTTGTCGCGAACGAATGACACATGGGAAGGTATCTACATTCCCGAGCAGCGTCTCGATTCCTTGGAAGCCCGCCACTCGGATGGCGATGGCAATGTAGCCCGCGATGCCGCAATCTGCGAACTGATTGGCAGCGTGAACGACCCGGTTGTTCGCCATCGCTTGGGCGTTTTTTCAGGCCGACTGGCTGCGCTTCAAAAAGAATTCGGCCAACCAGAAGAAATCGTCATGGAATTCATCCGCACCGATTTCATGGGCGACAAGGCAAAGCGCGAGCTCGCCGCCTTCCAGAAAAAACGCGAGGAGGCCAGGAGTGCGGCTATCCAGCAAGTCGGCAAGACCGATGCCATCAAGTATGAACTTGCGGCCGCCCAAGGATGCTCTTGCATCTATTGCGGCGCGGGAATTGGCATGACGGGATTGGATTCCTTCGAGGTCGAGCACATCGTTCCCCGCTCTCAAGGTGGTCCCGATGCCATGGTGAACTACGCCCTCGCTTGCCGTTCTTGCAACGAGAAGAAAGGCGAGCGGACCCCATTCCAATGGTTGCGGCATGAAGATTCATGGGACGCATTCGAGTCGAGAGTGAACTCGCGCGCTACCGACCTCCGAAATAAAAAAGTCCAACTCCTGCTGCGTGAAGACGCTCCAGACCTTGTGCAACGCTACACAGCCTTGGCCGAAACGGCTTGGATTTCACGACTCGCACAGAAAATTGTTTGGCTCCACTTCGGGTGGCGCAATGGTATCGATGGTGAGGGCAAAAAGCGGGTCACCATCATCTCCGGCGGTCTCACAGGCCGGGTTCGTCGCAAATACCGACTTAACAGCCTCCTCAGCCCTTGCCCCGAGGGCGAGGACCCGATGGCTTGGGAAGCCAAGGCGGATATTCCAAAAAATCGAAAGGATGACCGCCACCATGCGCTGGATGCCATGCTGATCAACTTCCTCCCGCAGTGGTCCCGCGATACCCACAAACAGCACTTCTTCCGCTTCCCCGATGCCATTCAAGCCAATCCGCAGGCCTTCTTCCGGCGGGAGATTGATTCTGTCACGCCCTGCAACATCGCTTTTGAGAAACCGGCTTTGGCGGATACGATCTACGGTGCGCGGCAAGATGCCGAGGGCAAGGTTATTGTCCAGAGAGCGCCGCTCTTTGCCCTCGGTATGCAATCTGTTGGGCAAAGCAAAGTGGCCTTCGATGCAAAGTATTTGGCCGCCCAATCCAAAACAGTGCGTGATCCAAGAATCGTTGCTGAAATCAACCGCTACCTCGCCGAGGAAGACCATAGCGAAGCCTCTTGGAAAAAATTCTGCGATACCCTCCACCTCCCCCAGAAAGACGGATCCAAAGGCCCACGCGTTATAAAGGTGAATGTAACTGCGGGCACTCCCAGTGAGTATATCGACATGTCGAAAGACCTGTCTGGTGCCTATCGAAAAGGGAAAAAAGGACACCGCGGCCAGATCATTTACCTGCTTCGTAAAAAGGATAAAAGGGGCGCGATTAAGGAAACCGTATGCGTCCGGCCCGTCTATGCCTTTGAATCACGCCACCAAGCCGAGAAATCGCTTCGTGAGGAACATGGCGACGCAATCACGATTTATGGATTCTTCCAGAGTGGTTGCTTGGTCGCGGTCAACTCCGAGGTGGAGCACGACACACTCAAGCTCCCAGCGGGGGTGTATGTGCTCAATACGATTATTCTTCCTGGGACCGTTAAACTAACAAACCAGCAAGGGAAAACTTATCCCGATATCCCCAAGTATTCCTTAACCAAGCTGATTGCTGCAGGTCTCAAGCGCTTGAAATAAAATTTGAAGTATGAGTTTCCATGTTCTCCATGTTTTTCAGCATGGTGCGATACTGGCAAAGGAACAGGGCTTTGTAGTTTGCCGATCCCAATCCGGTGAGGAGAGGCGATTGCCTCATGAGGATATTCGAGCAGTCATTATCGCTGCGCGTGGAGTTACACTCACTTCGCGATTTGTTTCAGCCATTCTTGAGGGCGAAGGAATCATCCTGCACTGCGACGAGAGCTATCAACCCTGCGGTATAACTTCTGCGCTCAGTCGCGTTATTGACCGCAACGCATTTCTGCGACAAGCCTCCCAACCGCTTCGCCTTAATGCCCGCCTCTGGCAGCAAATGCTCCGAGGAAAAACCGAAAATCAGATTGTTGTGCTGCGGCATCTCGGACTCAGATGCCCCTATCTTGAAGTGGCTCTGCGAACGGGTAAAATTGACGAGGGCAATGCAGCACGCAGGTATTGGCAGCTTTATTTCCCGGCTCTTGGTTTTCCAGACACAGGCAGAGACCGAAAGGAAATCGCATCGCCGAATCAAATGTTGAATTACGGCTATGCTGTCCTGGTTGCTCTTTGCCACCGCAGTCTTCTTATTCATGGTCTGCTTCCATCGCTCGGCGTTCAGCACACCACGCGCTATCGCTCAACGCCGTTGGTTTTCGACGCCATGGAGCCGTTCCGCCCGGTTGTGGACTTGTTGTTCGCGCGATTTCTCAAGGAGCCAGTCCACGATATGAAGGCCTGGACGAAATTCATCGGCACCGCACTGCGGGAACACCGCATGGAACACAAAAGATATTCCCTCAAACTCATGGACGCCATCGATGCCAGTGCCAGTTCATTGGCCCGCGCCTATGCGGAAAATAGTGCCGCGCCTTTTTGGACCCCCAAACTTTGATCACAAAGAAAAGCTCCTATCGTATGGGATGGATCATGGCCATGTTTGACCTGCCAGTGCTCACCGATGAGCAAAAGAAAACGGCCACCCGTTTCCGCAAGGATCTCCTCGACCACGGCTACCTCATGATCCAGTGGAGCGTCTATGCGAGGCCCTGTGTGAGCTATGAACAAATGGATTCCCACATTACAAAAGTAAAATCTATCACGCCTGCTGCGGGAAATGTGCGGCTCATGTTCATCACTGATGAGCAGTGGGGCAGAAGCGTTACCGTTGTTGGACCAAACTATCGGCAAGGCAAGCGCGCCATTGACCCCTCCATGCCCAAACAAATTGAGTTCTGGTATTAACCAGCGCGCTTTTTTTTCAAAAAAAGAAACGCCATTCCGACGTGCTATGCAGTGGTCGGAATGGCATTTTTTCAGTTGAGACTTCACCCCCCGGCGCAGTCAAACGATGGCTATATATCTGACACTTCCAAACTTTCGTCAA
>JBIJCR010000046.1:0-17080 GCA_044344595.1 Terrimicrobiaceae bacterium | reverse complement strand
CCTACAGGTAGCCGCAAGGTATTTTTGCGGGAAATTCCAGCCAGACCTAGTCCGCAGAGAGACGCGGGGCTGAAAAAAACCACCTGGCGCAGCGGATGACTCGTTTGTTTTTGCCAGACAGAGGCAGCTGAGAGAAGCGGTGAACCGGCTTCCACCGCAACGCACTGGAGTGTCGAGGAGCAGGGTTCGCCTTCATGTCCCCAGTCCGCAGCCTGATTCGCCCACTCAGGGGTCGTGAGACGCAGGTGAGTGACTGGCGCGGAGGCGGAATCCAGCATGTCGTAACCGGCAACATAGGCAGTCCCGCCTGAAAGGAGAGGGATGAGCCATTCATCAAAAAACGCACCCCCGCCTGGCATCGATCGCACGAGGAATGAATGACCGGGTTGAAAATCCAAAATCCTGGCACCTTCCAAGGCTGACGAAACCAGCATGCTGTGAGTCAACGCACGAACCATTAGTGGGGCGCAATCTGAATGCCCGGGCATGGTAGCAGCTAGCTCCTCGGGGCCGATATGTCTCCGCTCGGCAGGTGAAGTTTCGAGTGTCTCCCAATCCTGATCGATCGTGATCCGGCGGCGCGATCCGGCATCGATAGCTGCCGAGCTTGCGCCATCGCAAAAGACCAATGCCACATCGTGGGCGGCAAGCGTGGATTCAACCCAATCAGCAGGGGCAGTGGGATCGATGGCAAGGCAGGAATTTCCAGCCTTCCAAGCCCCAAGCATGGCAACGCTAACCCAAGCGGACGGAGAAAGAAAAAGCGCGGCGTGCCAACCGCCGGCATGCCCCGTCTGGGCAAGGTGCGCAGCGAGCTTGTCAGAAAGGGCGTCCAATTCCGTATAGGTCATTTCATAATCACCAAACTTGACGGCTATGGACTCCGGATTCCGTTGAACCACCTTGCGGAAAGCCTCGACGATAGAGGCTGGTTGCTGGCGAATCTCAGGCCCGCGCGACCAATCGCGCAGTTGAAGAATCTCATCGGGCAAAAGAACCGGCATACGGTTCACCGGCTTGGCGAGATTTTCACTGATTGAACCAATGACTTCAATGAGTCGGCCAAGAAAATCCTTCAGCGCAGGCTCCGAGCCGAAAGGACCGGTGAGCGAAAGTTCCAAACGAAGTCCCGGACGTGCCTCAAGAACCAATCCTTGAAGGGTCGTTTGCTGAAGCTGCGCATCGAAGTTGATCCAGCGCGGCAAGGCGGTGTGAATGATGTCGTTGATGGATGATCCCCGCCAAGCGAAGGTAACGGGTATGTCCTGCTGCGTGAAATCGAGTCCGGAACCGCGCAGCGCCTCGTCGCCTTCGATCCAGATGTTTTCGGACATCGCATCCGTGAGCGCCTGCTCTGCATCAAACCAGTTCTCCACGGACTCGTTCCAGGAGTGGACCACAGGAAGCCAGTTTTGAAAAAAACCGGCCTCGGTTGAGTCTCCCCTGGCATCGAATAGGGTGAGCATGACATTGCCGGTGGCTCCAAAGCGGCGAAGAAGGAGGGACCAAAGGCATCGCAGGGCGAGGCTCTCTTCAAGATCGTGGTCCAGACAGAATTTCGAGAACGCGGACGTTTTATCCCGGTTCAGCAAGACAGAGGCTCGAACCTGCTCGCCATTTCCGAAGCGGGGTTCCAAACGCAATGGCGCTTCGGCATTCTTGAGAAAATCCTTCCAACCTTTGGGCTTCAGGTACTCCGGGAGATTTCCCACAGGCGACAAAGGCGCCTGACCCAGCGTGAGGAGCAAATCCAGAAGGACGCGGGTAATTGAGAACTCATCCAGCAGGAAGGCTGGAGCGGTCAGGAGATAGTGACCGGCGCCGCCAGGAAGTCGGATTTCATGGAAGCGGATGAGAGGAATGGCAATCGGCTCAAAATCGGTGATCGCATCAGCAGTGAGGAGGTCACTCCATTTCGCAGGGATATCACTGGCGGGAATGCTCTGCCAATCGAGTGAGATCCACTGGGGTTCGGCTTTGTCGGCCTCGCGCACCATGACGCCCTCCATCGTTTTCGTGAAGGCGGAACGGAGGATTGCATGCCGCTGAATGACAACCTGCCATGCCTGACGGAGAAAATCCGAATTCGCGCTCTCGCCGAAACTGATCGAGACTTGGGTATTGGCACCCGGAGCGCAGGGCGCGCTCAAGTAGCGGTGGTAAGCCGCAGCCTGCATGGGATTGGCCGGGTATTGCCTCATGGTTTATCGAGATTTACAGACGTCCGTCGGTGACGGCGCCTTCGGAAGCTGTGGAGACGAGCTTGGCGTATTTTGCGAGGACACCACGGTCGTAGCGCGGCTTTGGCTTCTTCCACTTCGCCAAGCGGGCTGCAATTTCCTTGGACGGAATATCTAGGGTGAGCGAGTGCTTCACACCATCAATCGTAATCGGGTCGCCATTTTTGACAATGGCTAGCGCACCGCCATCAAACGCCTCGGGAGTGATGTGCCCGACGACAAATCCGTGGGTGCCTCCCGAAAAGCGACCATCTGTGATGAGGGCGACATCCTTGCCTAGTCCGGCTCCCATGACGGCGCTGGTCGGCGAGAGCATTTCACGCATACCTGGCCCGCCGCGCGGCCCCTCGTAGCGGATCACGATGACATCGCCCTTCTTGATTTTGTTGGCGAGGATGGCTTCAAGGGCTTTTTCTTCGGATTCAAAAACCCGCGCGCTGCCACTGAATTTTTCGCCTTCCTTGCCGCTGATTTTGGCGACGGCACCCTCGGAGGCAAGGTTACCCTTGAGAATCACGAGATGGCTGTCTTTTTTGATCGGATTCTTAATGGGGCGGATGATCTCCTGGCCTTTTGGATAGGGTTTAAAGGGAGCGAGGTTTTGCTTAAGCGTCTTGCCGGTGACCGTCAGGCAGTCACCATGGAGCAATCCCTCCGCAAGCAGGGTCTTCATCATTGGCACGATGCCGCCGATGGAGACCAATTCGGACATTAGAAAACGGCCACTGGGCTTGAGATCGGCCAGTACGGGCACACGACGGCCAATGCGGGTGAAATCCTCCAGCGTAAGCTTGATTCTGGCCGTGTGCGCGATGGCGAGCAGGTGCATCACGGCGTTTGTGGACCCACCGAGGGCGATGATGACAGTGATGGCATTTTCGAGGGCCTCCTTGGAGATGATATCCGAAGGCAGAATACCACGCTTGAGCATGTTTAGGACTGCGGCGCCGGCGTTGCGGCAATCTGCGTTTTTCTGGGGCGAGACGGCGTTTTGCGCCGAGCTGTTTGGAAGACTGAATCCCATCGCCTCGATCGCAGAGGCCATAGTATTGGCCGTGTACATTCCGCCACAGGAGCCCGGGCCAGGGATGGCATTGGACTCCACATCGTGCAGTTCTTTTTTGGTAATTTTATTGGCAGCGCACTGACCGACGGCCTCGAAAACGGATACGACATCTAGTTGCCGCTTGGAGAGACAACCGGGCAGGATTGTGCCGCCATAAACAAAGACCGCCGCACGGTTCATACGAACGATCGACATGATACATGCCGGCATATTTTTGTCGCAGCCGCCGATGGCCACGAATCCGTCAAAGCCCTGACAACCCACGACCGTCTCGATCGAATCGGCGATGACCTCGCGCGACACGAGCGAGTATTTCATCCCCTCGGTGCCCATCGAGATGCCATCCGAGATCGTGATGGTGTTGAAAATCGTTCCCTTGCCGCCGGCTGCATCGACTCCCAGTGCGGCTTCGCGGGCGAGTTGATCGATATGCATATTGCAGGGAGTGACCATGCTCCAAGTCGAAGCGATGCCGATCTGGGGTTTCGAAAAATCACTCTCCTTGTATCCGACGGGATAGAGCATGGCACGGCTCGGTGCCCGGTTGAGACCATCGAAAACGGCTGAGGAATACGGGCGTATGTTGGGTTGAGACTTTGGCATGGTAAAGAGAGAATTATTCCGAGTCCCATTCCCGAAGAAAAGGCATTTTCGCCAGTCACCGGCGAACAAAAAACTCTCCACACTTTACAAGCCCCCTTGTAGGCGAGGATTCTAGGTTCCTCACATGACCATTCTCGATCGTCTCGAAAAAACACTCGGCCGCTTTGCGATTCACGGTCTCATCCGCTATGTCGTGGCCTTAAACGCGCTGGTCTTCATCCTGCTGACGCTCCAACCGGACTACATCCAAGCCCTCCAACTCGATCCCATCGCTTTTAGGAACGGGGAAATCTGGCGTGCGGTCACATGGATTTTTATTCCGGAAACGATGAGCTTCTTCTGGATCCTTTTTTATCTGATTTTCACCTGGTGGCTTGGCGACATGCTGGAGGAAAGCTGGGGAGCCTTCCGCTTAAACGCCTATTATTTTCTCGGTATGGCGTTCTGCATCGTGTCGGCACTTTTTTTCGGAGCCGGCGGCGGCAACTTTTTTCTGAACCTCTCGCTGTTTCTGGCAGCGGCAACACTGGCACCGAACTTCGAGATCCTTCTGTTTATGATCATCCCGGTAAAAATGAAATGGGTTGCCTTGTTCAGCCTGATCGTTCCAGCCGGATACCTTCTCTTTGGACCATTGGACATGAAAATGATGGTCGTCATGTGTCTAGGTAACTATCTGCTGTTTTTCGCTCCGAAATTCTTGAAAAACCGCGCAGAGTCCCTTCGAACTGGCGAACGCCGCAAGCGCTTTGAAAACGCGCTCCACAGCGAGCAGACAATCCACATTTGCGAAGTGTGCAAAATCACCGAGGTCTCAAATCCGGATGCCGAATTCCGCGTCTCTGCTGATGGCAAGGAATACTGCACCGAGCACCTGCCATCCCGCACCAAGCAGGTGTGAGAGGGGTCAAATTCCCGCCACGAGAGCGGGAATTTCATGCAAGCCGCGAATCGTGTGATGGGGCTTCACAGCCGCGTGCTCCTCAGAGCCCGGCACCTGCAGCCAGACTGCGGCGGCGAGATGGGCATTGAGCGCTCCAGCGATGTCTCGCTCCAGGCTGTTGCCGACCATCACAGCGCGGTCCGCCGAGACGCCAAGCTCGCCGAGCAGGATCTGAAAAATCTCCGCGCGAGGCTTTCCGATGCCATGTTCGCCGGAGACCGCAATCGCATCGAAATAGCCTCCGAGTCCTGATGCTGCGATTTTTTCCCGCTGCAAATCCGGCGCTCCATTTGTGAGGAGGGCGATCTTGTGGGATTTCTTGAGGCGAACCAGCGTCTCGACAGCGTCCGGCATGAGACGGGCCAAGTGGCGCCTTTGGGAACTGAAGTGAGCCGCGAGTTTTTCGGCAGCGTCTTCATCTGAGATATCCTGCGCCCGGAGAACCGCGCTGAAGACGGCCACCCGGTAGGTCCGGGACCAATTGCGCAGCTTGATCAACTCAGGCTTGTCGCCTTCAAAGTGTCCCCAAAAGCATTCATGAAAACTAATGCCGATGGATTTCACATAGTCGTAGCACGGACCCTGACGCCAAAACTCGGAGCCATACTTTTTGGCATCTGCCAGAAAAGCTGAGGTCTCAATACCCGCGAGTTTGGAAGCCAATTGGGCCGTGGAGGCCAGTGCCTCCTTGGAAACCGCCTCGTCCACAATCAGTGTGTCATCCAGATCAAATAGAATCGCATCAACAGCCATATCCCCTACCCCATTCCACACTCGAAGGCTCTCTGTCGAGACTGGAAAATCTTTTTTTAGCGCGGATCCAGCGATTGAACTGAAATCGCCGGTTTCGGGTTCAACACAAGTCGATAACCGTGGCTTCTGTAACGCCCTCAACGACCGTAGCAGCATCCTCTTCTACTTCGGTAAACTCGATCTTTTTCCCCTCTAACCATGAAATTCCGTGAAGAACCATTTCTTCACTGCGAATCGATTCTATATCAAGACCCTACGGACAAATCAACCCTCCCAATTTCACCATTTCCATGAGAGCGGTTTCAAATCCTTGGACGAAGCGTTTTTCATTCATGAGGACGGATTGGCGCAGTCGCTCTCGCATTCCGGAGCGGAGTTCTTGAAGGCGGTCTATTTGCGCGGCGAGAGCAACGGTTTTTTCGATGTAGGCTTCTTGCGTATTAGTGATGAATTCCTGTAGGCCCACGGCACTTAGCAGACTCACGCCGACGCGGGACACATGGGTTTTTCCGGCTAGCGTGACTACCGGACATCCCATCCACATCGCCTCGCAAGTCGTCGTGGTGCCGTGATAAGGAAAGCTGTCGAGGGCAATATCCACCGAGTGGTAGTGGCCCAAATGCTCGAAAATTTTCCTGGTGTGGCCAAAAAAATCAAGCCGACCCTCTTCGATACCGCGCTCGGTGAAATAGGATTTCAGTTCCTTGCGCACGCCATCGTCCGTGAGCGTGCGTGCTTTCAATCGCAGATGCGAGCCCGGCACGCGAAGGAGAATTTCCGCCCATGTCTGGAAAAGGAAAGGGTTCAGCTTTGCCATATTGTTGAAGCAACCAAAGGTTACATACCCATTTCTCGAGGCGGGCAGAAGCTCAACCTCCGGCGCGGAGGCATCTGGCTCAAAGCACCAAGCGCACTCAGGCACTCGGATGAGTTTTTCTGTGTGGAGGTACTCAGTTGTTCTGTGTGGATCGGCAAACGCATCGGTGATTCGGAAATCAATCGTCGGCAGGCCAGTCGTGCCGGGATATCCGAGATAGCTGACCTGCACCGGAGCGGGCTTGAGGGCGAAGACTCCGAGGCGATTGTAGGCCGTATGGCCTGCCAACTCGAAAAGAATGTCCACTCGATCCTCGTGGATCAGCCTAGCCAGAGTTTGGTCATCGCAGCTTGAGGTCTCTCGCCACAGGTCCACCTGCTTAGCAAAGCGGGCCGAGAATTCGTCGGATTTCCGCTGATCGCCATAGGCTACAAACTCAAAACGCTCGCGGTCATATCCACGGAAAATCGGCTCGATGAAATGCGCCACCGGATGGTGGCACAGATCAGCTGAGAGGAAGCCCACACGAATCTTCGTCGCCGCATCACGCGGCTTGAATTTGAATGCTGGCGGAATTTTTTTCGTCGTGGAGATACCCCATTTTTTGTGCTCCTCGAAGACCAGCATTGGATCCATGTCGGGGATATACATGTGGCAGAGCAAATAATTGCTCGGCGCGTCGCGGTCGTCGGGATTCAGCTCCATCGACTTGCGGTATTGAGGCAAAGCGTCCATGCCACGTGCGCGATCCTTTAAGAGGTTGCCGATGTTGTTTCGTGCGGTGGGGAGCTTAGGATTTTTCTGAACCGCTTGTTCGAAGCACTCGAGTGCCTCGGAGTTTAGACCCAGCTCCAGAGCCGCCGCGCCGAGGTTGTTAAGATAGGAAACATTTAAGGGATCCATCTTCACTGCCGCATGGAAAGCCATGATCGCATCGCCACCCTTGCGGAGATCTTTGTAAATCACGCCGCGATTGCATTGTAATGCGGCCGTGTTGTAGCCCATCGATAGAGCTTTTTCATAATGCACGAGCGCCTCCTGGAAGCGTTTGCTCATGTGCAAGGCGAGGCCGTATTCGTAATGATAGTCGCCGAGCTGCCCTGGCAGCGAAGTCGCTTTTTCCAAGGCAGGGATTGACTCCGCATAGCGCCTCAGGCCATTGAGCAACTTGCCTTGGCGGAACCACACGAAGGCCACATTCGAATTCATGCGCGCGGCCTTGCCATAAGCCGCCAGCGCATCCACAAACCGGGCATTCTGCTCAAGCAAAATCGCCAGATTGGTTTGAAATTCTACAGATTCTGGCTCCAGCGCACAAGCCTTGCGAATCTGAGAGATAGCATCCTTGCCGCGTCCGAATTTCTGCAGAGCCATGGCATAGTGAGATAATCCCTCCGCATAATCCTTGCGCAACCGCAAAGCATCCTGAAAAGCCTTGAGCGATGCTGTCTTGTCCTCCTTCTCAGCAAAAATCCGCCCGAGCAGCACAAGCCCCTCTGGCGAATCCGGCGAGATTTCCAGAGCCCGCCGCACCTGCTGCTCAGCAAATTCCAGTTCCTTCTTCCGCAAAAAAACCTCTGCCAATTCGATTGCAAACTCCACATTCTGCGACTCCAAATCGCACGCCAAAGATGCAAATTCGCCAGCGACCTCCAAATCCCCCTGCAAAGCCGCCATTTTGCCCATCAAATGCCAAGCTTTAGCACACCGTTCATCCTTCCCGAGAATATCACGGCAGATGTCCTCAGCCTCCCCCAACCGCCCGGCATTGAAAGCCGAAATAGCTACTTCGAGAGTGCCGCTTTGAGGTGGAAATGTGGACTCGGAGGCCGTTTGGTCTTCGTTCATGAAAACGGGGATTCTAGCGCCAGCCAGATTCTAGGACTGGCTTCTGATTTTTTGTCCGAACTTCTCCGCTTGGACAAGATCGGCATCGGTATCGAATTCAAAACATTCCACACATTGAGCGTTCAATGGAGTGAATCCGGCCAGCCGAGAAAAAACATCTCCTCCATTTTCTTGAAGCATGCCAGCGGGGAGACAAGCGATATTTGCCCACTCCCAGGGAGTTTTGTTGCTGCGACTGAAGGCAGAAACCTTAAAGTCTCCATTCCCGTCTTGAATCGTTTCAGCAAAGACCGCCTGTTCGGTTTTAGAAGCCGCTATTGCAATCAGGGGACACACTTTGCCGGCACGATCCAGAAAGGCGTGAAAGCTTGCCGGATCAAAAATGATGTCGCCGTCCATGTAGACGCAGGGATCCTTGAGATATCTCCCGCCGAGCCAGTAGCTCTGTTGAGTGGTGGTCGAGCGAAATGCGGGGTTTCGAACAATGACTACATCTGGACGCAGCGACAAGGCGAGCCGCACGACATCCTGCTCCATGTAACCAACTACAATTCGAATGTCTTCCACATCATCAAGCAAGCGGAGTTGCCATTCCAAAATCGGCTTTCCGGCAACCTCGACAAGGCACTTGGGTTTTCCATGGCCCAATCGGGAACCCAACCCCGCAGCGGCAATTACAGCGTTTTTAACAAGCGGCATAAAGCACTCCCATTTCCAATGATATAATCAGATATTTCAACCAAGGCTTGTGCCGGGGGATGGACACCGCCGTAAGCGATTCGCACATCCGCTTCCTCAAACATGGGCATATCGTTGAAACCTTCCCCGATACAGACCAGACGGTCAAATTTGGAACGAAGCTCGCGAATAGCGTGACTTTTTCTTAAAATATTCTTGAGAGGCCCAAGCCTTCCATCTGCGCGGCGCTCGGCGGTCGAACTAAAAACCCCGCAACCCAGTTTGGCAGCAATTTTTTCGATCCATACATCGAGATTTCCGGTGATGATGAAGCAACGCTCGGGATCGTTTCGAATGAACCCGGCAATTTCCTCGTCCAGTGGAACTTGATCCACGATTTTCGCAACAGTAGCGACAGGAATCTCCGAGAGCAATCGGCAGCGGAGGCGAAAAGACATTTCAAACGGAATCTGGCCCTGAATAGTAAGTCGCGTGAGAAATCCGATCTCCTCGGCGAGTCCCACTTCGGAAGCAATCACCGGAAGTAATTCATCCCTTGTGACCGTTCCATCCAAATCAAAACAATATGCCGTATCCTTCATTGGCGAACCCTCCGTTTCCAGATTTGAATCTGCTGCTCCGTTTCTTTGCGATTACAAAGTTCCGGCGGATACAAAGACCTGTCGATCAAACACTCAAAACCGGAATCTTGCAAGGGCTTGCCAAAAAGTTCCCGGCATTGCTCGGGGGTCCGGTAGATAGCGCTGTAATTTGTCTTCAACTCTTCCGATGGAAAACGATCCAATGTGAGGCGTTCCCCCGTGATTGCCATTGGTTCCCGGAGATAAACAGTCGAGCAAGGCGCCGCCAATCCTGACAGGGCGTTGGAAAGGCGAACCACATCCCGGTCGTTCAAATAGATGAGGATTCCGGAACAAATCACCAGGTCGAAAGGCGGCGGAACAACCAGTTGGGAGGGGGAAATATCCTGTGCCGCCATGTGTTGGAAGACCGCAAAGCCCATGCCTTGGGCTTCGGCCAGGGCGAGCAACTCCAGGCTGAAATCAATACCGAGGTAAGTCGGGGAAAAATCCCGGAGGATCGACGCCCAGCGGCCATAGCCGCATCCGATATCCAGGATTTTTTCCCCTCCGGAAAGTTGCAGCAGCGGAACCACAGCCTCGCTCTCATGGCGGTCCCGTTTTTCGGAGAGGCTTTTATCCTGATACATCGTTGTCGATTGGGGCGATTCCGGGGAAGCGCATCGCGCCCGGGAATCAAAAAATTCCAAGGTGGCACCATAATCGATCTCCTTTTCTTTTCCGAAAACTCTCATGGGTGGTTAGCGCATTTTTTAAAACCCAGCCAGGGACTCGGGCGAGAAAATTCGCTCCGGCCCCCAACCAACGCGGTCAACAGATCACGATTTTCGAAATACATAAAGATGATTCTCCAGCCCATCGGATTTTTTGGACAATTCCACATCCTCAACCAAACAAAATGAGCGGGCTTCCGTTTCTGCAACATAATCCGCAATAAAACGGTAAAAAGCGTAGTAGCCGTTCGGATAAACAACCCTTGTTGCACTATTGCGTGTCAGTGTCTCTCGAAGTACTAGTATGCCACTAGGCTTCAGGATCGACGAAAACGAATCCAATAGACCGCGCCATACAGCATCGTCATGGATACAAGAAAAAACGCCCAGGCAAAAAATGGCTTCCGCCTGGACATTTGGCAGTCCCGCCTCCAAGTCGAGCCGTTCGAAGCGAACATTCCCGAGTCCAAATTTTTGGGCACTTTCGCTTGCCTTTGCAACCAAAGTTTCGCTGATGTCGAAACCCGTAACTGACGCGACATGTGGGGCTGCAATGAAGCTTGCCTCTCCAGAACCACAACCAAAATCCAAAACCCTATCCGACTTTTTTAAGAATTTTTTGATGGCGGCTTTCAAGGCCTGCGAAGCTTTTAAATAATACTCCCGCTCAGCCAAATGTGTATTTGAGCAATTATTCCAGAAATCCTTGCCACGTGCCTTCTTGAAGTTGTGGGCTTGGATCGAGTCGTCTAAAAGTTGCTCGAGAAGACGCGCCTTGATCGAGGCGCCGGCCCCGTTTGGCGGAACCTCAAGAAATTCTTTAAGGGCTTCCATTCGTTGCGTTTTCTGTTCGTCTATACCCGCAATTACATCGTCGAGGAATTTTGAAATGGAGGATTCGGAATCCCCTCGGCTTAAGTGCTTGTTTACAAACTCCCCATCTTGATTCAATTGAGGACCTTTGGGATTGGGAAGGTAGAGTATAGGCTTGCCGGTGGCCGCATATTCGAGCAGAAACGAAGACGCATCTGAAATCAATGCCGAGGAAACGGCAAAAGTGGGCAGGTATCCGGGACTACGATCAATCAGAATATTGCCGGAGGCCTTGCACTTGCTCAAAAAGTTCTCCACCTGCGCGCGGTCCCATATTTTGCGCGATTCCAGCGTTCCGAAGAAAAGCGGATGGGGCCGAATGACCAATACTGCATCCTGCCTGCGCTGGAATTCATTCAAAATAAATTCATTCCAAATAAGAAAAGTGGAAAAGCCGGTTCCGTCTGGGCGGATATCGAATTGCGGATTCCAGAGGAAAACTTTTCTATCGCCGGCAAACGCTAAAAGTTCCTCGTCCATATTTTTCTTCAAATTCTTAATTGGATCAATCTTTGGATGTCCAGTGACCGCGATATGGGAATTGCCGCTTGCGCAATGGATTGCAAACAAGTCTTTTTGCCTTTCTGAACGAGCAAAAACCATCCATGCCCTCTGCTGCAAAGGAAGATTATATTGATTTGCAGCATTTTCCTTCCCGCCTCCGATCTCCAATCCATAGGGAATGTAGGCTAATCTGGGCACTAACTTCATTAGCGAGCCTATCCTCAAGGCTGGAGGTCTAGTTACCTCATAAGGATTTTGAATAAAAAGCACATCCGCAAAATTCAGCTTCAAAACGCCAGAATCCCATCGTTGATGGGAAACACCGAATTTTTCAAGGAATGCATAAATGGCTTCCGGACCTCCCTCTGGAGGATAAGGATGCAAATAGGGTGCAGCTATCACTAGAACTTCAAAACGCGAATCCTCCAGCATGGCCTCCCGCACGCTTTCAAAATTTGTCCAACCTTGGGGATGCTGAACGAGGAAAGCTACTCTTATGGCCTTTTTTGAAGGGTCTACATACGGCAAATCTTTAGCCCCGACAAGTTGTAATTGGATATTTAAGCCTTCTTGTAACTTTCCTGACTTCCGCAACAACATTGCGTATTCGTATTTCGTTTCAAGACAATTAGGGTGCGTGGAAACGGCAAGTTCAAGTGTCTCGAGAGCCGAAGCCAAGTCATCGACAGCTTTATGAATGTTAGCAAGAACTCTCATCGCTCTCAAGTGCTCTGGCTTTCTTGCAATGGATTCACGAATCCAGTCCATAGCCGTGTCGATTTGACCAGCTTGTAAGCAAGCTTCCGCCAAAGCCGGCCTGATTTCAGTATCTTCAAAATCCAACCCAAGCGCATGCAGAAGCAATTTTTTTGCATCCGCGCCACGAGAGCCGATTTTAAGAAGGGCTTCTGCCATCAACTTCGCTGCAGTAACGGATCGCTGATTCATTCCAAATGCGCGCCGAGCCAAATCAAAAGATTTTCCGATATCACCACACTGGAAAAAATGGGCTGCCTCTTTGCAAAGAGTTTCGACTTCAGCCAGAGATTCATGGAAATCGCGAGGCAGGCAAAAAAAGGCCTCGCTACTTTCAAATAAAGAATAGCCTGACTTAGAAAACATTGCCGTGAGCTGGGAAATATCTTTCCCCTGCATACTTAGGAACCAAGCGCTCGAAGGTTTGATTGCCAGAATCTCCACAGCATCTTTTGGCTCTCCAATAATCAAATCACACTCCTGCTCTGGACTTGTCTCTAGGATTTGTATTCGCGGCAGTGTATCAAACATTTGCCTGATTCCTTGGCTCAAAGTTCCAAAATACCCGATGCGAACAACCTCCTTTATTCGATGCAGTTCTTGGATAGATTCGTAGACAATAATCGCTTCAGCCATATCCTCTGGACGCTTGAAGTAGAAAGTTTTCTCCTGCGGAGGCATTGGAAAAATCTCGGGCTGAATTCCATCTAGGGCTATCTTTTGAAACATGGCCCTTCTCATGTCCTCCTTGAAGTGGCTTTGAAACCAAGCTTGTCCTTTTTTTGCCAATTCAAAAGCCTCACGAGGATGGCCTAGAAAATATCTCGCCTTTTCAACCAACTCTTGCTCATTGCGATATTCTTCAAAAGCACACCCCATAAAGCTAAAGCAGCCCATTCCTGAATCAGGTGCCAAACTATCCGTGATTAGCAGTGAGCCAGATGAAATAACCTCAAAAAAACGCAGGTTCAAATCTCCGTTCAGACTTGCATTAAGCCCAAGCAAGGAGGATGCATAGAAGGCCAGACTTTCAGACTGCGGAATACTTTTTTGCAATAGCGGCAGACCGGCTCGCTGAATAGCTTCAAGTATTCGTTTTCGCCTCGGGTGATGGGCAGCGGCTTGCCCAACAAAACCAATACTCGCAGAACGTGATCGGACCTTTTGCGATTCAAGAACCCAACTATCGCTATGCGGAAATGTTAATCCTGGAAACCAGAATAAATTTTTGAATCCTGCAGCATAGAAAAAACCAGCATGGTGCCGATCATATAATAAAATTATCCGGTCAAAGGGCTCCGCCCCCACATAGCTTAAAAGGGAACTCAAAGGGGCCTGCAAATGGTGAGTGTCCGCAAGCAAAAGAATCTTTGGCCCGCTGAAGCAAGCCAAGTCCTGAGGCAGACACCGCTTGGAGGCATCAACCAAGCAAACCAAGACATCAGGAGATTGCTCGGGGGGTATTTTTGAAATGACATTTTTAACGGAAAATTTGCCGATTTGTGTTTTTAAAGAAACTATCTTGCCTTTCTCATCCAGAGCATCTGTCCAATCAGGGCCAACTACCAGCATCTCATCCGAGAGACTTGGAGGGCGCATGTAGGTTCCTGGCGAGCCTGTTAAGTAAAGAATCCTCATGAGAGTTTACCTTTGGAAGTGGCAGGATAGCTGATCCAATCCAACAAGCAAAATGATCTTTCTGGCAATTTTTCTTGAATTCGCTTGGTCAACTCTATTTTTTTCCTATGAGCGCTTTGAGTTCCTGCCCCGAGTTCCAACCTATGCCAGATCAAATAAGGGCTTTGCAGGGCAAATTTAATCTTTTTGGTTTTCTTACGGTTCTACAGCGCCCTTTATAGCAGATTACTTTTTAAATATTCTTTGAGGAGATACATAGAGCATCCAAATATCTAATCCGATCAGATTTGATGCTTAAGATGTTTACAGCATTCTGTTTTGCCTTTGAATGAATTTATGTTTCGATGCCCGACCCCACTACACAACCATGAACAACAAACAACGCATCAACCTGCTTGAGGAGGCACTGGCACTTCATAAGGGGCTTCACCACGACGAGGCGGAGCGAATTTATGCACAGGTGCGTGCGGAGTGCCCTCGCGATTTTGATGCCTGGTTTCTTTCGGGAGCGATGGCGTTCCAGCGCGGGGGGCATTTGGAAAAGGCGGCGGAGTTGCTGGAGAAGGCGCGGAAGCTCAAGCCCGATTCGATCGAATGCCGCATGTTCCTCGGCATGGCGCTGGCGGATCTCGGACGCTTTCAGGAAGCCGAACCGCACTTGTCCCGCGCGTTAAAAAAAGCGCCCCATCAAGCCGAGGCTTGGGAAAATCTCTCCCGATGCCAGCGGGCTGCAGGCCATGCCGCAGATGCGATGGCGTCACTGGAAAAATTCGTTGCCCTGCAACCCTCCAATGCCCGAGCCCACGAGCAACTTGGCGAACTCACCGCGATGGCCAGAGGCTTCCCAGCAGCCGAAGCGCATTTCCGCAAGGCCTCGCAACTCGATCCCGCGATAGCCGAGGCGTGGAGCAATCTCGGGCTTTCCCTCATCGAGCGGTCCGGCCGCGTGGCGGAGGGCATGGAGTGCTTCGACAAGGCCCTGCAAGCTGATCCTTTTCTGACAAGCGCCTCCGCAGCCCGTGCCCTTGGTCTCATGCGGCTCTACAAAACCGAAGAGTCGCTCGACCTGCACAATTCCATTCTCTGGATGGAGCCTGGCAACGCCCGCATCCTGAGCGCGCGGAACATGCTTCTGAACTATCTCTCCGGCCAGGACAGCCAAACCGTTTTCGAGGCCCACAAGGAATTCGGCACGCATTTCCCCACCGATGAGTTTCAGGTTTTTTTCAATCCACCCGAGCCAGAAAAAAAACTGCGCGTCGGTTTTGTCTCGCTGGATTTGCGCCACCACTCGGTCGCGTATTTTCTCAAGCCGATCCTTGCGAACCTAGATCCAGAGCGGGTTCGGACGATTCTCTACCACTGCCACCACATCGAGGACGCGACAAGTGCGGAGCTTCGCTCTCTCGCAGGAAAATGGACAAGCCTCAATGGCATCGATGAAAACCTCGCCGCCGAAATCATCCGCAAGGACGCACCGGATATTTTAATCGACCTCGCCGGGCACTCCGCGATGAACCGCCTCCCGCTCTTTGCAAAAAATCTCGCTCCTGTCCAGATGACCTATCTGGGTTATCCGAATACCACTGGCCTGCCCGCCATCGGGTATCGACTGGTCGATGAAATTACCGATCCCACCGGCGAAGCGGACGCCCTCGCCACCGAGAAACTCCTCCGCTTCTCGCCTTGCGCCTGGGCCTACGAACCGCCCAAAGACGCCCCCGCTCCCTCGATGCCCGACGCAGGAGCACCGATCACTTTCGGCTCCTTCAACAATTTTCTGAAAGTCAGCGCCAAGACTCTCTCGGCTTGGGCGCGGCTTCTGGAGCGGGCTCCCGGCTCTCGCCTCCTGATCAAAAGCCCCTACCTCGAGGACTCCGAGGTTCTCGCCAGCGTGCGCGAAAAACTCGCCGCCGCCGGAATCGCAACCGAACGCGTGGAACTCCTCGGCTTCTTTGCAAGCCCCGCCGAGCACCTCGCTGCCTATTCCCGAATGGATGTGGCACTCGATACCTTTCCCTACAACGGCACAACAACGACCTGCGAAGCCCTCTGGATGGGCGTCCCCGTAGTTTCACTCATCGGCGACCGCCACGCCTCGCGCGTTGGACTCTCGCTCCTCACCGCCATTGGCCACGCCGAGTGGGCTGCGGAAAACGAAGACGCCTACATAGAAATAGCTGTCACTCTCGCGCAAGACCGCGTAACGCGACAGTCGCTCCGCAAATCCCTTCGCAGCGAAGTCTCTGCCAGCATCCTCTGCGATCATTCAGGACAAACAACCCGCTTTGAAGCTGCTCTGCGCCAAACATGGTCGGAGTGGTGCACCGCTTTGAAGTGATTTGGAAGAGAGAGGGATTGCGGTTGCCGCTCAAATGGCACAAGCGGCGGCGGCTTGGAGGCACCGATCAAGGAACCCAGCGGTTGGGGGCAAAGCACAGGAATCATGTCTGGAGCTACAATTTTGTGTTCGACCAAACCGAGAGCGGTCGGCGATTGAAATGGCTGGTGGTCCTCAACGAATACACACGCGAGTGCCTTGGCTTGGAGGTTGAACACGCCATGGGGGCACGGAAGTGGTTGGCATTCTCGAAAAGTTGGTCGCCGAGCGTGGAGCGCCGGAATTCATCCGTAGCGACAACGGCCCTGAATTCGTCGCGCGGGAGGTTAGGGAATGGATACAGTCACATGGGTTTAAGACGCTCTACATTGAACCCGGAGCGCCATGGCAAAACTCCTACACGGAGAGCTTCAATGCCAGGTTCAGGGACGAGTTCCTCAATGTGGAACTCTTTTCCAGCAAACTGGAGGCAAAGGTCCTGAGCGCGGAACACCGCGAAAAATACAACAACCAAAGGCCGCATTCTTCGCTGGAGGGGATGACCCCGGGGGAGTTTGCGGCACGCTGTCTTGCTACGCTTCGGCCTACGGCCTACGCTCCGCAAGACAGCGAAAACAACCCGAAACACCAACAAATCCTCTCATAACAATTGGATCAAATTTCGGGGGCACTCCAGTATTACCTCCAAGCGATGTCTCCCCCTCC
>JBIJCR010000044.1:0-17225 GCA_044344595.1 Terrimicrobiaceae bacterium | reverse complement strand
ACATATTCTGGCCGCTAGACAGGCGTTAATCTAATGCTTCATCACTGGAGAAATAGATTCCCGAAGTCTGGTGATCCCGCGCAGTGGACCCACCCGTTCCCATCCCGAACACGGAAGTGAAACGCTGCAGAGCCGATGGTAGTGCTTCTATAGGTTGTGCGAGAGTAGGTCGTTGCCAGGATTATGCCCGGTGCTTTGGAAACAAGGCACCGGGCTTTTTTATTTTGGTTTTACATTCCTTCACCCAGTGTGGGGTTCAAATGCTTTTTCCAAGGTTACGCGTGCGCAGCGCAATGGCTGCATTTGCCTGGACGTGACACGCACGATTTGGAGGAATCGTTCACGCCCATGAAAGAAACGATAGTGCATCTGTTTTTAATAGGCTTTCAGCGAGCGAAGAGTCGTGTTAACGCCACGCGCGTCCAGGCCGGAATAAGCGTGCCAGTGGTCAAAAAGCAAATGCTTGCCCCTTGCACAATGGGACGAGATCAGTCTGGTGCACGGTTGTTGCGTGGCACCCTGGTCTTGCTGGTTTTCCTATCCAATTTTGTGAGCGCACCTTCGGCTTCGGGCGCTGAACCTCCCAACTTACTTGAACCCGAAAACGGATTTTTAGACAGGAGGGCAGGATGGAGAGAATTTACAGAAAAGGCTTTGGCTTTTGTTTGATATCGCACAAATCATTCAAACCCATCGCATCATAAACAGATCGTCCTGTGTGTTCTCTGTGCGCTCTGTGGTTAATTCTGCTGTATTCGGGTTGAAACGCGTAAATTAGCATGGCGAGAATATCCCAAGCTCAGTCCAATTTCGGCATATTGTATAGAGGGGGCGAGGGAATGCCGATCGATTATATTCTAGCTTATGCCTGGACGAATTTGTCAGCGGCTCAGGGGTGGGCAGACGCTGAGCGTCACATGAATGATCTGGAGGGGTATATTACCAGTAATGAAAAAGTCAAAGCTCAGGAACTCATCAGCGTTTACACAGATCGGATAAAAAAAACCCAATGAACCCGAAATCCTCCTAGAGATTATCATGCGCCGGCACGAAAGCCTTCCATTTTGCAGCGACCGGACTTTCCTCACCCTCTTTGAAATCTTGAATTCAGATCTCCTTTCGCGATTGACGCTGCCGTCCAAACCCTCTTAAATACTTGTTCCCCGCCGGAACATTAATCCAACTCTAAGAAAAAAATCATGGTAAAAATCGGTATCAACGGCTTCGGACGCATCGGGCGCATGGTCTTCCGTGCGGCGGTAAAAAATTTCAGCAAGGACATTCAAGTTGTCGGCATCAACGATCTTCTTGAACCCGAGTATCTCGCTTACATGCTCAAATACGACTCGGTTCACGGTCGTTTCGATGGCGAAGTTTCGGTCGAGGGCAATCACCTCATCGTAAACGGCAACAAAATCCGCCTCACCGCCGTCAAAGATCCATCCACTCTGAAATGGGATGAAGTCGGTGCCGATATCGTGGTGGAATCCACAGGCCTCTTCCTCGACAAAGCCAGTGCGGAAGCGCATCTCAAGGCCGGTGCCAAGAAAGTCATCATGTCCGCGCCTTCCAAGGACGAGACTCCAATGTTCGTCTACGGCGTGAACCACGCGAGCTACGCCGGCGAGTCCATTATCTCGAATGCGAGCTGCACCACAAACTGCCTCGCTCCGCTTGCCAAAGTCATCAACGACACCTTCGGCATCAAGCGCGGTCTCATGACCACTGTTCACGCTGCCACAGCCACACAAAAAACCGTGGACGGTCCGAGCAGCAAGGATTGGCGCGGTGGACGCGGCATTCTCGAGAACATCATCCCATCCTCGACCGGCGCCGCCAAGGCCGTGGGCAAGGTCATCCCAGCCCTCAACAAAAAACTCACCGGAATGGCATTCCGCGTGCCAACCTCCGATGTTTCGGTTGTTGACCTCACGGTGGAACTCGACAAGCCAGCCTCCTATGAGGAAATCTGCGCCGCCATCAAAGCCGCTTCCGAAGGCCCGCTGAAAGGCATCCTCGGCTACACCGACCAGAAAGTCGTCAGCACAGACTTCCGTGGCGAAACCCAGACCTCGGTCTTCGACGCCGAAGCCGGCATCGCTCTCGACCCGACCTTTGTCAAACTCGTCTCCTGGTATGACAACGAGTGGGGCTACTCGAACAAAGTCCTCGAGATGGTCCGCGTCATCGCCAAGTAAGTAACTCAAAACCTAATTGACCACAGAGGACACAGAGAACACGGAGATATAAAAACTCTGTGCCCTCTGTGAACTCTGTGGTCATTCTTTTTCAGACAAACCCGTTCCTCCCTCTCTTTCGAATTTTCCACTACTATGAAAAAATCCATCAAAGACATTTCCGTCAAAGGCCAACGCGTCCTCATGCGTGTGGACTTCAATGTTCCCCAAGACAAAAAGACCGGCGCCATCACAAACACCCAACGCATCTCCGCCGCATTGCCCACGATCCAACATGCCTTGAATGAAGGCGCATCCGTCGTCCTCATGAGCCACCTCGGCCGCCCGGATGGCAAAGTCGTCGAAAAATTCTCCCTCAAGCCCGTTGCTGAAAAACTCTCCGAACTCCTCGGCAAGCCCGTGAAGTTCCTCAATGACTGCGTCGGCACCGAAGTCGAAGCCGCTTGCGCCTCGCTCCAGCCCGGGGAAGTCGTCCTGCTCGAAAATCTCCGCTTCCACATTGAAGAAGAGGGCAAAGTCAAAAATGAGGACGGCACCTCCACTAAAGCCGAGCCCGATAAAGTTGCCGCCTTCCGTGCCAGCCTCACGAAGCTTGGCGATGTCTTTGTGAGCGACGCCTTCGGCACAGCCCACCGTGCGCACTCATCCGTCGTGGGAGTCGATCTCCCTAAAGTCGCCGGCTTCCTCATGCAGAAGGAACTCGATGCCTTCGCCGCCGTTCTCGACAACCCTCAGCGCCCGCTCCTGGCGATCCTCGGAGGCGCCAAGATCGCCGACAAAATCCCGCTCATTCGCAACCTCATCGAAACCGCCGACGAAATCATCATCGGGGGCGGCATGGCCTACACCTTCAAAAAAGTCCTCGAAAATATGCCGATCGGAAACAGCCTCTTCGACTCCGAAGGAGCTAAGATTGTCGGCGAGTTGATGGAAAAGGCTAAAACCCGTGGCGTTCAGATTCACCTGCCAGTCGACTTCATCACTGCCACCGCCTTCTCGCCCGATGCCGAGACCGGCCAAGCCGATGACAAATCCGGCATCCCCGATGGACTCGAAGGCCTCGACTGCGGACCAAAATCCCGCGAGATCTTCGCCGCCGCCATCGCCCGCGCAAAAACCATCATCTGGAATGGCCCCGCCGGCGTCTTCGAATTCGAAAAATTTGCCGAAGGCACGAAATCCATGGCCGCCGCCGTCGCCGCCGCCACCGCAGCAGGTGCCATCACGATCGTGGGTGGAGGCGACACCGCTACCGCCGCCAAAAAATTCGGCGTCGCCGACAAAGTCACCCACTGCTCCACCGGCGGAGGCGCCTCCCTCGAGCTCCTCGAAGGCAAAGCCCTCCCCGGAGTCACGGCTTTAGACGAGAAGTAGAGGCTATACTACGCGCTCGAAATAGAGGGAGCATTCAATACGCAGCGTGTTTTGAAGTTCTTTCGGAAACTGAAAGAGATTTATGAGAGGTAGCGGCGCGGAGCGCCGCAGGAACTCTTATGAAAACGAAAAGACACACACCGGAAGAAATCATCAAAAAGCTGCGTGAAGCTGAGGGGCTGATCGGGACAGGCAAATGAGTCGAGGCTTCATTGCGAGCCATTGGCGTCAGCATGGCGACCTGCTAGCGATGGAATAGTCGATATGGAGGAACGAAAAAGTTCACTGGCGAACATTCCTCTCCGCCTTGCGCGAACGCGGCATCTGCATTTCCGACCTTGTCACCTCCGACGCCCACGAAGGACTCAAGTCGGCTCACAAAGCCGTTTACCAATGCCTTCTTGACGCAGGAAAACCAAAAAAACTCGCTCTCACCGCCCCGTCGCGCGCCCCGGTCTCCAGCGCGGGAGTCGTCCAGCGTCCGTCGACCCTCAGAAAAACATTCGCCATCGCCGCGCCAACCAACATTCCGGCAGGGTTGAAAACCAAAGCCTCCTCACATCCCGCCCACTTCGCCGCCGCCAGCGCGTCGAGGTTTTGCCAGTAGTTTCCGGTCTTCCACCCGCCCGGCCGCGGCAAATACGGCGCGGCACTGGAAGCCACCCGCAACGCCGGAAGATTTCAGCCCACCTTGGCCGCATCAAAAAGCGCATAAGCCTCACCCGCGAATGGAGACTCCAAGCCGCCCTCCCCGGCGGTCAGATAAAAACGCAGGAGACCGGTTTCCAATGGCGCGAAATTGAAATCGGAAAAATCCGACGGCCATGGCGCACCAGCAAATCCACAATCCCGAGCCGCCCGCCCGAGCCGCTCCAAATGGGCTTCCATCAAAAGCGGCCGCCCACCGCAGACCGCTATCGTTTCGAACACACTCATCCCATAACGAAACCCCCGATCAGCCAAAGGCAGATGGTCGCATGGCACCCACTCACCCCCGGGTTTTTTCCAAGATTTCATGCTTCCAAAGCATTCAACCACGGCTCTCGAGTCAAGCTCCCCTGATTTGTCATGCCTGAAAACGAATGCGCTCTACTTCAATACACTCAACGGGATTTCCCATAGCGCTTTCTATTCAGGCATCACACGGCCGAGGGCTGCCAGGAGGCGGATTCATTTTAAATAAAAATCTGCTTCAGGATCTGCTCCGCAGTAACTCTTGGGCATCGATCAAATCCTTGCTGCGGCCGGAGGCTTTTTTATTGCGGAGCAATTCCTCTAATCCAATGAACCTCATTGTTTGGCCCAAATAGTCATATTCTACAGCCGTTTTACGGCATTCATCAAAGGTCACGCCATCTATGCCAGTGAGGACTTGGATTTTTCGCGGTTCCCTTCCGATTTCGATGATGAACGAGGGCTTGAGGAAATCCTGTTTTTCAATGCCGATCTCGCCAAAGCCAAACTCTTGGAAGACTTCCAGCAAGCGTTGAGCATTCGTCTCGTTGACAGCTACAAAGAAATCAATATCGCCCGTGTATCTCGGAAAACCGTGAAAGCCGACCGCGTAGCCTCCAACGACGAGATACTCAACAGACTTTTTTTCCAATAGCGTAATGAAGTCGAGAAAGTCGGGATTCAGGTTTTCCATCGTCGTGGGTTTGGCAAATCACCGCCATGGCGGCAAGGCGTTCCTGGGGAGTTGATTTCAACCAAGGATTTTCACGCTCGTGCAGGCTTTCCAGAGGGCGCTTGTTGACTGTTTTTTCAATCGGCATGGGAGATTTTCATCGAACGTCGTTTTACGCGACTTGCTCCACTTCCAATGGGCGTCTGCGAAGGTTCAATTTGTTCAGGCTCCTGTGCTTGGAGGCAAGGTCAATGTCGATGCCAATAGCGTGGCCTTTAGCGTCGATATCCACAACAAAGCCTTCTTCGATTTTTCGGGTATCAAATCCGGGGCGGTCCGCCAATTCGATGTAAAGACTGTCCGTTTCTGGAAGATATTCGATTTTCATGGTTTATATCTCCTATCAGGAAATGCGTTGTGATTGGTTATCTCGGCGGCAAGTGTCCCAAGCAAGAGTGTCGAAATGTAAGAAAAAATTATTTACTAATGCGTAACTCTTTTATTTTTTGCTGAAGCAATTACGCTTTTTTTCCGCCTATTCTATTATATAGCGGCAATTTTTCATTCTCTGAAACGAACACATCCAACCAATAGGCCTCCCATTTTTCTTGATTCGATATGTCAGAGACCAATGAGTATTCAATTACATCGAAATCCCATTCTTTTCTTTCTGGTGATGCCAGCCTGGAACGAATTGTTCCTCTGCCAATGTAGACAATCTCACTTCCTTTGACATAACGATAGATGCCTGTCGCATCTGATGGGATTTCACTCTTGTGGCTTACTTTAACTTCGAAACTAGGGCACATATTTATGACCCATAGTCCATCATAGCTTTCCCACTCAGGTTTAAAACGACGAACCTTTGTGTCCTTCATCTTGGCTAAAGCGCTAATCCAAGAATGCTCGCTGATCAAAGTTTGGGTTTGAGCCATGCGCCCCATACCGCGCCCGCCACCATCTCGACAAAGCGCATAAGAATCTTGGTCTGAAGCATCGCAATGAAACTTCAATCCAAGTTTAAAGCTCGTAGCGTCAACAAATACCGAAACCCTATTATATTGATCAAGCTTTCCTTGTGCAACAAATTGAGCATTAAAAGCTAATCCAGTTGGCCTAAGCGATACGATCGCAACTCTATCCGTGGACATGCCACTTTTGCGTTTATGCTTTTTCCAATTCGGCATATTTACAAAAGAAGTTAATTTTATAATAAATAACTACTTACCTAATTCGCCTCGGCGATCAACTGCCGCAACACGAACGGCAGGATGCCGCCGTGGCGATAATAGTCGACTTCGATCGGGGTGTCGATACGGAGTCTGACTTGGTGGGACTCTTTGGTGCCGTCTTTGCGGGTGATGTGGAGTGTGACATCTTGGCGGGGTTGGATGCTGTCGCTGAGGCCGGTGATGTCGTAGGTTTCGGTGCCGTCGAGGTTGAGCGTTTGCGCGCTGACGCCTTCGGGGAATTGGAGCGGGAGGACCCCCATGCCGACGAGGTTGGATCGGTGGATACGCTCGAAGCTTTGGGCGACGACGGCTTTGACTCCGAGGAGGCGGGTGCCTTTGGCGGCCCAGTCGCGGCTGGAACCGGTGCCGTATTCTTGTCCGGCGAAGACGATGAGCGGGGTGCCGGCGGCCTGGTATTTCATGCAGGCGTCGTAGATGCTCACTTGCTCGCCGGTGGGCTGGTGGATCGTGAATCCGCCTTCCACGCGGGTGCCGTCGGCTTTGGCGGGGATCATGAGGTTTTTGATGCGGACATTCGCGAAGGTGCCGCGGGTCATGACGCGGTCATTGCCGCGGCGGCTGCCGTAGCTGTTGAAATCGACCGCTTCGATACCGTTTTCGACGAGGTATTTTCCAGCGGGTGAGCTGGCTTTGATGGCACCGGCGGGCGAAATGTGGTCGGTCGTGACCGAGTCGCCGAAGATACCCATGGGGCGGGCGCCGGTGATGTCTGAGATCGTTCCGGCAGACATACCGAAGTTCTCGAAGAAGGGCGGTTCCTGGATGTAGGTGCTCTTGGCGTCCCAATCGTAGATCTGGCCGACGCTAGATGGCACTTCGTTCCACTTGGGATTCTGGTCTGCGAAGCCGGTGTAGAGTTTTTGGAAAATCTCGGGCTTGAGGGCGGCCTGCATTTCGTTGCGGATTTCCTCGAGGCTTGGCCAGATGTCTTTCAGGAAAACATCAACGCCGGCGCTGTCTTTGGCGATCGGTTCGGTGGTGAGGTCGATATCCACGCGACCGGCGAGCGCGTAGGCGACAACGAGCGGGGGCGACATGAGGAAGTTGGCGCGGATGTTTTGGTGAATGCGGGCTTCGAAGTTGCGGTTGCCTGAGAGCACTGCAGCGGTGACGAGGTCGTTCTCGACAATGGCGGATTCGATCTCGGGAGCGAGCGGGCCGGAGTTGCCGATGCAGGTCGTGCAGCCGTAGCCGACGATCTGGAAGCCGAGCTGGTCGAGGTAGGGCTGGAGGCCGGTGGTCTCGAGGTAATCCTTCACAACGCGGGAGCCGGGAGCGAGCGAGGTCTTGACGGCAGGATCGACGCGGAGGCCGCGGCTGGCTGCGTTTTTTGCGAGGAGACCGGCACCGATCATCACGCTCGGGTTGCTGGTGTTTGTGCAGCTTGTGATGGCGGCAATGAGAACCGAGCCGTTGCGGAGGTGGAGGTCGCCTTTGGCGTGGGCGGCGGTGATGGCATCAGGAGTTGGGCGGTCATTGACCATTTCGGCCTCGTCGGCGCTTTGCGAGCCGTTCCGTTTGACGGCAGCCGTCTTGGAGAGGTCGTTCGCAGCCTTGCCATAACCGCCCTCGGCAACGGATTTCGTGAGCAGGTTGGTGAAGGTGTTTTTGAGATCGGGGACATTGATGCGGTCCTGTGGGCGCTTGGGACCTGCGACTCCGGGCTGAACGGTCGAGAGGTCGAGGTCCATATCGACGCTGTATTCGATGTCGCCTTTTTTCGGCATGCCGAAGAGGTTTTGGGCTTTGAAGTAATTTTCGAATGCGCGGCATTGTTCTGGCGTGCGGCCAGTGGCGGCGAGGTAGTTGACGGATTCGGCATCGACGGGGAAGAAGCCCATCGTGGCGCCGTATTCGGGAGCCATGTTTGCGATCGTCGCGCGGTCGGTGAGTGGCAGCGTGGCAGCGCCTTCGCCGTAGAATTCGACAAATTTTCCAACCACCTTCGCGGCGCGGAGGAGCTGGGTGACATGGAGGGCGAGGTCGGTCGCGGTCACGCCTTCGCGCAGACTGCCGGTAAGGTTCACGCCTACCACTTCGGGAGTCAGGAAATACACGGGCTGGCCGAGCATTCCCGCTTCGGCTTCGATGCCGCCGACACCCCAGCCCACGACTCCGAGGCCGTTGATCATGGTTGTGTGGGAGTCGGTGCCGACGAGCGTGTCAGGGTAATAGACCTCACCGGCGTTGAGCACGCCCTTGGCGAGATACTCAAGGTTCACCTGGTGCACGATGCCGATGCCGGGAGGCACGACGCCGAAGGTTTTGAATGCCTGCTGGCCCCATTTCAGGAACTGGTAGCGCTCGCGGTTGCGCTTGAATTCCATGTCCAAATTGAGCTGGAGCGCATTCGCCGAGCCGTAGAAATCGACCTGCACCGAGTGGTCGACAACGAGATCGACCGGCACGAGGGGCTCGATGATCGCGGGGTTGCCACCGAGGCCTTTCACTGCCGTGCGCATGGCGGCGAGGTCCACCAGAAGCGGCACGCCGGTGAAGTCCTGCAACACAATGCGGGCTACGACAAAAGGAATCTCCTCCGAAGCAGGAGCCTTGGCATTCCAATTCGCGAGCGTCTCGACATCACGCGCTTGGACTTTTTTCCCATCGCAGTTGCGGAGCACGGATTCCAAAACGATGCGGATGCTAACTGGAAGTTTGGAAATCGGGCCGACGCCTTCTTCTTCCAAAGCTGGCAATGAATGAAGTTGGCCGGTTTTTCCGTTCCCGAGATCGAAAGAGCGCAGTGTATTGAATGGCGTGGTCATGAATATTGAGTGTTTAAATCAGATTTCAGGGCCTATGGGCAATACCGATTACAAAGCGTGCGTAGGCTCGGCGATGCGATTAAATTCGTATGGAGCCAAGCGCAATCAATGCTCCATATTGGTAGGCATTAGGCATTTTTGAGGGCCTCGGTTTCGAGAACCTCGCGGCGCACGCTCTTGCCGCGGAGCTTCGAGGCCCAGAGGACGACTGGCGCAGCGATGTAGATCGACGAGTAGGTTCCAACCAGGATGCCGATCAGGATGGCGAACGAGAAGTCGCGCAGCACGGCGCCGCCAAAGAAATAAAGGGCTCCCACCGAGAGGAGCGTGGTGCCGCCGGTGAGGACGGTACGGCTCAGGGTCTCGTTGATGCTGGTGTTCATGAGAGTTTGCACGGTGCCCCGCTCGCCGTTTTTCAGGCCTTCGCGAATGCGGTCGAAGACAACAATGGTGTCGTTGATCGAATAACCGGCGATTGTCAGGATCGCGCCGACCATCACGAGAGAAAGTTCTCCACCGATGAGCGAGAAGACGCCCAAGGTAATGATGACATCGTGCAAGAGCGCAACGAGTGCTCCCAAAGCGAAGGAGAACTCAAACCGGAGAGTGACATAGAAGAGGATGCCGATCATGCCCAGGGCGAGCGCAATGAGGGCGCTCTTGGCAAACTCCAGACCGATCTGGGGTCCCACGGTGTCCTGGCCGAACGACACAATACCGCTTTCGGGAAATGCCTTCTGGAGCTTAGCCAGAATGGCGTCGCCTGATCCTTGCGTGCCGCGAAAGGTGAGCATTTCCTTAGTGCCTTCGCGTTCGAACTGGATGACCACAGCTGGATCGTCCAAGGCCGCGCGGGCTTCGGCGATGGTGACAGGCTTGGAGGAATCGACGATCAGAAGGTCGCCGCCACGGAAATCGATGCCGAAATTTTTCTCTCCGCGAAAGGCAAAGATGGCCACCGACCCAACGATGAAGATGAGCGAAGTGGTGAGCGCGATCCAGCGCTGGCCGAGGAAGTCGAATTTCCGCTTCGGCACGAGGTCGAGCATGGTGATTTTTGCCAAACCAAACTTGTCCACCATCCAGCGGAAACCGGTGCGTGTGAAGAGCAGTGCGGAGAACATCGAGGCGATGATGCCGAGGGTGAGTGTGACGGCGAATCCCTTGACCGAGCCGGTAGCCTGCCAGAAGAGGATGATTGCTGTGATGAGGGTGGTCGCATTCGCGTCAAAAATAGCGCTGAACGCCTTGTCGTAGGCTCCGGTGAGGGCGGTCGGTAGCGATTTGCCGGCGGCCATTTCCTCGCGGAGGCGCTCGTAGATGAGAACATTGGCATCCACCGCCATGCCGATCGTGAGGATAATGCCCGCGATGCCCGGCAGGGTGAGTGTGAAGTTGAACATCGCCATGGCTCCGAGGAGCAGGAGGATGTTCAAGAGGAGTCCAAAAACTGCGATGACGCCTGCGAAGCGGTAATAAATGAGGGTCGCAAACATCACGAGAACAAGGCCAGAAACGCCAGCCATCACGCCACTGCGAATCGAGTCCGCTCCGAGTGTGGGTGAGACGCTGCGGGTTTCCTCGATCTGAACCGGGACACGGAGAGGGTTCTCCAAGGCGCTAGCGAGGTCGCGGGCTTCCTTGTCATCGAAATTTCCAGTGATCTGGGCGCGGCCGCCGAAGTGGTCGCTCTGAAGGACGGGTGCGGAGATAACTTCGCCATCTAGAACAATCGCCATCTGGCGTCCTTTGTTTTGGCGTGCGACTTCGTCGAAAATCTTGGCTCCCTCGGCGTTCAACTCAAGGGAAACGCCGTAGCCCTGCTGGTCGAAGTAGGCAAAGGCACGGGTTACATACTCCCCCGTCAATGCCGCACGGCGCTTGACGAGGATTTGAGTGCTCTCGGTCTTGTCCTTGCCGGGCTGGTAGGTTTTTAACACGAACGAGGGGTCCATGACCTCCTCGCCTTTCTGGATGCGTTCGACGCGGGCGGGACCACCTTCGTCCACGATGGCAAATTCGAGTTTCGCCACACGCTGAAGCTGGGATTTCGCCTCATCGAGTTGCTGCGTATCGAGACCGGCGATCTGGACCAGGATGCGATCCTTGCCTTGGGGAGTGATGACCGGCTCGCTCACGCCGTATTGGTCCACGCGCTTGCGGATGACCTCGACTGCCTGATCCAGCAGATCGGGAGTGATGCCGCGCTCGGTCTGAGGAATGAGGCGGATCAGGAATGATGTGCCGCCTTGCAGGTCCAGGCCAAGGCGGATTTTTTTATCCGGCGGCGTAATATGCTCGATGCAGAAGGCGGCAAGCAGAACGCTGAGAACGAGCCCCAGCCAGCGTTTGCGAGACGGCAGGTCGCTGGCAAAATACCAGCCGAAGAGTACAAGAAGGAGGAGGCCGAAGCAAAAGGTCAGGACGGGTGACATCGTATAAAGCGTGGAAGAGGGCTGGACGGCCCGGATAAAAAAATCAGGAACCAACAGATTCCTTGTCGGCGGATTTTTCGACGGCAGCGACTGCGGCGCGGTCGAATTCCACTTTCACATTATCTGCGATTTTGATGATGAGAGTTTTCTCCTTCACATTGGCCACCAAGCCATGAATGCCGGCGTTGGTGACGACTTGATCACCGGTCTTGATGGATTCAACGAGTTTGGCGTGTTCTTTGGCTTTTTTCTGCTGCGGACGGATGAGTAGGAAGTAGAAAATGATGAAAATGACAATAAAAGGAATCATCGATTCAAAGATGTTCGGTTGCATGTTCGGTTGCGGTTGGGCAGGGGCCGCTTGAGCGAGAAGAAGGAGAGTGGCAAATGTCATAATGGAGCCGAGAAGAGTATAAGAGTTGATTTCCTTTGCAAGACCGATTGGCGGGTCGGCATGAAAACCAGTTTTTAAACCGCCCAAAGCCAACTCAGCAGGCCGGCCCTTGCCGTCCATGCTGACGTGCGAATCCAGTTGGTCGCGACAAGTTGTCGGTGCGCCCTGACATTCCACCCTTCGAGGAGTGCGCGATGGAGGGGGACTTGAAGAAGAAATGTGGAGGCCCAAATCACTCCGAGGAGCACGCCGCTGAGGAGGAATGTATTTGAGCGCATGCCTTCAAACAGCAGGAGCGCGAAGGTGAAAACCTCTCCCAGCATGAGTGGTACGACCACCCAACCCGTGCGGTCACAGTGTTCTTTCTCATGCGATGAGAATTTTTGATGATCAAAGCTGGCCATCATTGGATAGTGCACGATTTGAACAAACCAGATCAGGCCCGCCATCGCAAAGGTGGTCAGGAGGTGGATCGCGGCAACAAGGCCCCCGTTCATTGGCTTACTTGCCGAGCATAATCGAGATGGACCATTCCTTGGCCTCGTAGCTTTTTTGCGAGGGTAGAAGGACTTCGCCACCAAGATCGCAGATGTCGTCCGGAGCGGGAAGGCTTGTATCTGCGAAGCGATGCCATTGCAGGGTCTTCGGCAGCACAGGCAGACCGAAGGTTATCGGCTGGTAATACATGTTGCAGACCACATAAATAAAATGGTGGTTTCCTCCGATGGCTTGTCCGTGACGGCCGCATAGCATGAAGGCAATGGTTCTGCTTGTTGCCGACCAATCGGGATGCCATGGGAGAACGCCATGCCAGCTGATGTCTGGGTAGCCGCTGCCGATCTGGTCGAGTTCACTCAAAAAATTTGGCTGCCGGAGAGAGGGGTTCGCTTTCCGGAAGGCGATGATGGATTTTGTGAAGCGGAGCATTTCCTTGCCGAATGCATCGGGCTCCCAATTCAACCAGTTCCAATCGGCATCATGGCAGTAAGCGTTGTTGTTTCCGCGCTGTGTGCGACCGCTTTCGTCGCCCATGTGGATCATGGGAACGCCTTGGCTGACCATGAGGAGTGCCATCGCATTTTTGCACTGGCGCAGACGCAGGGCGTTCACGGCTGGATCTTCGGATTCGCCTTCGGAGCCACAATTCCAGCTTAAATTGTCATTCGAGCCATCCTGGTTGTTTTCACCATTTTCGAGATTGTGTTTGCCGTTGTAGGAAAAAAGGTCACGCAGTGTGAAGCCATCGTGGCAGGTGATGAAATTCACGCTTGCTGTTGGCTTGCGTCCAGCAGCCGCGTACAGATCTGGAGATCCGAGAATACGTTGCACCATTTCGCCGACTTGGCCGGGATCGCCTTTCAGGAAACGCCGCGCGCAATCGCGGTATTTGCCGTTCCATTCCATCCAACGCCCGTAGCTCGGGAAGTTTCCTACCTGGTAGAGTCCTCCGGCATCCCACGCTTCGGCGACTAGCTTGCAGTCCGCGAGAACGGGGTCGTGGGCAAGGAATTCCAGCAGTGGAGGATTCGCCAGCGGGCTGCCTTGGCTGTCGCGGCCAAGGATTGAGGCCAAGTCGAAGCGAAATCCGTCGATGTGATACTCGGAAGCCCAGTAGCGAAGGCAGTTTATGACAAATTCACGCACCGCCGGGTAGTTGCAGTTTAGAGTGTTTCCGCAGCCTGAGTAGTTCGCGAAATTCCCTTTTTCATCGAGGATATACCAGGTCTTGTTATCGATGCCTCGGAATGAAAAAATCGGTCCGTCCGCACCACCCTCCGCTGTGTGGTTGAAGACCACATCGAGCATGACTTCGATGCCTTGGCTGTGAAGCGAGCGCACCATCTCCTTCATCTCGGAGACCTGCATGCTCTGGACGCCAGTCGCCGCATAACTGCCCTTCGGCGCAAAGAACCCCACCGTGCTGTATCCCCAATAATTGCAGAGCGTTTCGCCGTTCGTTGGATTCGTGCGGAGATTTTCGGTTTCGTCGAATTCAAAGACCGGCATAAGCTCGACGCAGTTCACGCCGAGCTTGACGAGATCCTTCACTTTTTCAGCCAAGCCGGCGAATGTGCCTGGATTTTTGACCTTCGAAGTCTCATGGCGTGTGAATCCACGCAGGTGCATTTCGTAAATGATAAGGTCGCTTACAGGCACACGCGTGATGCCATTTGGTTCGAGCAAGCCGGCGCCAACAGGCACTCGCGAGCGAAAGATCGGCTTGTGGGAGGCTTTCGGCTGGGCCATCCATTCTTCGCGGCCCACGACTTCGCGTGCATACGGATCGAGCAGGATTTTCGAGGAGTCGAAATAATGTCCATCCCGCGCGCTCGAGGGACCATCCATTCGAAAGCCGTATTCCAGATTTTCAAATTCCAGATCGTGCACGACCATCGCCCACACATGGCCCAATCGGTAGTTTTTGGGGAATGGAATTTCTGCCACAGGCTGCTCCTCGTCGGTCTTGAAGAGCACCAGCGTGCAGCCAGTTGCATTGGCACTGAAGATGGAAAAATTCACGCCGCTGGGCACATGACTCACGCCGAAAGGCAGCAGGTGACCGCAACTCACGCGGTGGTTGCCAATTTTTTGAAAAGTTGCCGCAGGCGATTTCATCGTGCGCGGATCGTAAATTCGAAACATGAAATCGCAAGCATCGGATGTGTGTGGCCGTAGAAGAGACCTCAACGCGAAATACACCACTTATATTTTACGCTTGCTGAGATTCCATCCAGCCGGAAGATATCGCTTTCTTCAACCCGCCTTGCCGGCGTGGCGAAATGGCAGACGCAAGGGACTTAAAATCCCTTATTCCGAAAGGAGTGTGCGGGTTCGAGTCCCGCCGCCGGCACACTTCCCTCAACTCATGTAAAGCTTTTCTTTTGTGGAATGATTTACAGCGGCTTTTTAGCGTTGATTGTTGACTTTTAAGTCGGCAACCGAATCAGTCGACAGGCTTGGGATTTTTATCCCGCATCAGCCAAGCAATCCCGATGCAAATTTCGTAGAGGATATACATCGGACCTCCCATGAGGAGGAGGGTGAGAATGTCGGAGGTCGGAGTGATGAGTGCTGCCAAGATAAAGATAACCACGACCGCAAAGGCACGCGTGCGGTTCAGAAGCTCGTGATCGACGATGCCAAGTTTGACCAGTAGGAGAACCACCAGTGGCAGTTCGAAAGCGAGGCCAAAGGAAATCACGAATTGGGTGGCAAAGGAGTAGTATTCGCGCACGGTCCAAGTCGGCTGCCAGTTCATCGCCTGAGCATCTTTAAAGAAAAACTCCAGTGTCTGTGGCAGGACGACGAAGTAGCTGAATGCCGCACCCCCGAGGAAGAGGCCGGATCCCAGCGCCGCTGCCGGAAAGATCATTGCCTTCTCTTTGGGGGTAAGGGCAGGAAGGATGAACTCCGCGAGAAAAATCACGATTAAGGGAAACGAAAGAACCAAGCCGGCGTAGAAGGAAAGCTCGAGGGAGATCGTGAAGGAGTCCGCCACGCCAAGGGATTGTAAATTCGCCGCACGCTGGGGGGCCACTGCCAAAAGTGGATGCTGAACAATGGCCGCCAACTCGGTGCGGAAGATAAAAGAGAGGAGCATCCCGGCTACGAGCGCGGCCGCGATTTTGATGATCGTGAAGCGCAAGTCCTCTATGTGGGAGAGGAAAGGCTTCGCTTCATCCCCCCGGTTGCGAAAAGCAAAAAACTTTTCGAAATTCGTGGATGGTCGTTTAGCGGAGTTGTTCACGCCAGCGGCTGAGTTCCCTATGGATGTTTTCCGGCGAGGGTGCGCCGGTTGAGCCCCGCGCGGCAAGGGC
The DNA here is from genome assembly GCA_044344595.1 of Terrimicrobiaceae bacterium. Classification (GTDB taxonomy): domain Bacteria; phylum Verrucomicrobiota; class Verrucomicrobiia; order Chthoniobacterales; family Terrimicrobiaceae; genus UBA967. Next base: position 1,358 of record JBIJCR010000044.1, on the reverse strand, counting down.
TGCGCGCAGGTCGAAAGTGGCCTTCACGATTTCGGGTGTTAGCACAGGGGATGCTGCCGCGAACTCCGCAGCGTCCAGCTTATGCAATGGCGTTTTGGTTTCCTGCGCCACAGCCACCAGTCCTCCGACAATCTCATGTGCCTGGCGGAACGGCACGCCGCCCTCAACCAATCGGTCGGCCAAGTCGGTGGCAAGGAGCAGGGGGTCGCTCGCGGCAGCCAGCGCCCTGTCCTCACGAAGCGAAGCCGCGTCGAACATCTCGGCAAAAATGGCCAGCGTTTCGGAAGCGGATTTGACCGAGTCGAAGACAGCCTCCTTGTCTTCCTGCATGTCGCGATTGTAGGTGAGCGGAAGACCCTTCATGACCGTGAGAAGGCTCATGAGGTTCCCGTAAAGCCGTCCCGTGCGTCCCCTCGCCAACTCGGCAATGTCGGGGTTTTTTTTCTGCGGCATCAGGCTCGAGCCGGTCGTGTGACGGTCACTCAGCTCGATGAATCCAAACTCGGTAGAGGCCCAGAGAATGACATCCTCGCTGAGGCGTGAAATGTGCATTCCGAGAATCGCGATGCCAGCCAGCACTTCGCAGGCAAAGTCACGGTCTGCGACAGCATCCATACTGTTCGTCGTCACTTTGGAGAACCCCAGCTCACTGGCCACGGCCTCTCGGTTCAAAAGGACCGTCGAACCTGCAATCGCCCCGGAGCCGAGCGGGCAGGCATCCATGCGCGTGGATGCATCGGCCAGGCGCGAGGCATCGCGGTCAAGCATCTCAACATAGGCTAGGAGGTGATGGGCAAAAAAGACCGGCTGGGCGCGCTGAAGGTGGGTGTAGCCGGGAATGATCGCGTCCTTGTGGCGTTCGGCGAGGCCGATGAGTGAGACTTGGAGCGAGCGAATGCCGCCACGCAACCCCTCGCATGCGTCACGAAGCCACAGGCTAAAGTCGAGAGCCACTTGGTCGTTCCGGCTGCGGGCGGTGTGGAGCTTGGCGCCAGCCGCGCCAATGCGCTTGGTCAGCTCCGCCTCGATGTTCATGTGCACATCCTCGAGGTCCTGGCTGAACTCAAATTTCCCCGCCTCGATTTCAGAGCGGATTTCAAGCAGACCTGCTTCGATTTGGCCGAATTCCTCAGGCGTGAGAATGTCCGCGCCTAACAAAGCTCGCGCATGCGCGATGCTGCCTCGGATGTCCTGCCGATAAAGCTGCCAGTCCACATGCACCGAAGCTCCGTAGGTTTTCAACAAGTCGGATTGTTCCTCTTTGAATCTTCCTTTCCACATATATCGTCAGGCTCTGGCTTCGATCCGCTTCGTGCAGGATCCCTTCAATTGCAGCTCATCGCAGCGGGCTTCGATTT
>JBIJCR010000133.1:0-5210 GCA_044344595.1 Terrimicrobiaceae bacterium | reverse complement strand
AAGACTGCGATTTCAGTATAATCGCCGGATCCGGGATCAACCTAAAAATCGTGCGAACTGGGGGTCAGGGTTCATTTTCTTTCAATTTTTGGTTGCTTGCGTTTGTTGTATCTGTTGAATTTCCGTCATGGCGCGAAGTATTCGATTGGAATTTGAAGGAGCTTTTTATCATGTGATGGCCTGGGGGAACCGGCGGGGGGCGATTTTTGTAGATGACCACGACCGGCGGTTTTTTTTGCAATGTCTGGCCGATGTCTGTGAAAAAACGGGTTGGCTTGTTCACGCGTGGGTGATGATGGACAATCATTACCATCTTTTCATTCAGACCCCCGAGGCGAATTTGGTGGAGGGCATGAAGTGGTTCCAAAACACGGTGACGCGGCGATTCAATGTGAGGCATCGCCAGTGGGGGCGTTTATTTGGAGATCGCTACAAGGCGGTGGTGGTCGATGGAGAAAGCCCCTACTATTACGAAACGCTCTGGGATTACATTCACTTGAATCCTGGCCGTGCGGGTCTGGTGGATGTGAGCTGCGGGCAGAGTGTCTTGGATTATCCGTGGAGCAGTCTTGCGGGGGGCTATGCGTTGATGCCGCATCAGAGGGCGAAGTGGTTGGCGGCCGAGCAAGGACTGGCGACGATGGGGGTGGAGGATACGGCCGAAGGTCGGAAAAAAATGATCGAGCGCTTGGACCAGCGTGTGGCTAAAGAGCGTGAGCGGAGCGGGTTTGTGTCAGTGGATGCAGATGCCGACAAGCGCGGAAGCCATTTGGGGCGGGGTTGGTATTGGGGAAAACAAGCGTTTGCCGAGAAGCTGATAAAGCTCGGTGATGCGGTGCTCGGTCAAAAACGCCAAGCGCGGAGCTATAATGCGAGTCCCGAAAGGCAGGCCCACGGTGAGCAAAATGCGGTGGCCCTTCTGGAAGAGGGATTGCGGCTGGCAAACCTTAGCGCCGATGAGCTGGCTGGGCATCGCTGCACTGAGCCGCGAAAGGTGTTGCTTGCAGGATTGCTTTGGAAAAAGACAACGATGTCCCAATCATGGATCGCCGAGCATCTGGGGATGAAAAACGCAGCAAATGTGAGCAGAGTCATTCACCGCATGGATTTATCACGGATCGAAAAAAAGGTTCCCGAAACGTTGTGGTGTTTTGTGTCGGAAAAACTGAAAGGAAATGAACCCTGACCCCCAGTTTACAAATCCAGCCGCACCGGACAATCGCCGAAAACCACACTCACCGATCCAACCAACTCCATCCCCTCATGCAAAACGAGCGTCGCAGGCAAGGATCCATCCGCTTTGTGAGTTAAAAACTCTGCCAGAGCGGTCTGCGCATCCCAATCTGCGTAAAGATGTTTCCACTCTGCAGCATGCAAAGCACCTAGCTGATTGCGAAAAAATGGAACATCCGCAAGGTGCGAAATCATAAATGGGAGCGCTGCAAAATTTGGCTCACGCCAAGGGATTCACAACCTCGAGAAAACCGAACTTTTTGAAATCGGTATCGGCCGTATAAAACTTTCGCACACCATGTTGCCTGAGGATCGTGGCGATGTGTGCATCGGGCACCAGATTCCCATAAACGCCTGCCGACTGGGCCACCTCCGCATAGTCCAGAGCGAATGAAGCCGTTTCTTGAATGACTCTGGTTCGGGGCAGTTTAAGCAGCTGCTGCACATTTCCCCACGCCGTTTCTGCCGACATGGGTTTTGAAAAAATCGATGGATGCGTTGCAATCCGCTGAAAGGCCATCAATACCGGCCAAGTGAGGCACAAGATGTCGGAATCCTCCCTCCGCCCAATCACAAACGCTTTGGCGCGCACATGAAACTCAGAGCTTTCATCCGAAGCGTAAAGGAGCAGGTTGGCGTCGAAGGAATAGCTCATCTTCCGTCGAGCGCGCGATAAACCGCTTCCTTATCCGCGAGATTCACATTGGCTGACATCGCCTGAGACTCCCATCGAAACTCAGGCGTTGCCGGAGAAGCTACCCGCTTGGCCGTCAGAGCCTCGGCCAAAAGGCGCGAAGCCAAGCTCCCGAGGGATCCTCCCTCCTTGTCCCTCAATGACTTCAACTCTTCCAAAACTGGACTCGCCAAATCCAATGTCGTTCTCATGATGTTTGATGCTATTTCTTAAAACATCAGATGTCAACATTAGCAATATCACGCTGGACTATTTCAACCGCCCTTGCGGCAGTTCTCGAACATTTCGGCTGGCATGGGGTGGTCGAGCTGCCAGACCATCTTGATCGGGCGTTCGCTTTCGTGGCTCACATAATTAGCTAGGCCGAGGTAGGTGAAGGGAAGCGTGAAATCGTTCTGCCGCTTCTTTTCTCGGGCGAAAACCAGAATTCTGTAACCCCGGTTGGCATGATTGATCAGATTTTGTCCTGTGGGGCTTGCCTCCGAGGTATTTGATTGTGATTCCCAATGAATTCTATCTGAACTGATTGGGTAGTCTGCATACATAGTGCTCGGAGAAAATTCGTTTTCGGATTTTTGAAATGTAACAAGCAGCGCGTAAGCACGATGGTTCGGAAAATGCAAAACGCCAACGCCTTGTTGCCCCGGACTGGTCATTGAGGTTGAGCCCATTAAGGACTGAATGTCGGAATTATTGTAGTTCGCGTGGACTTCGAAAGGCGTGGTATCATTCAGGCTCAGGACGCGTGTCCGATCATCCACAAGGTCTAAAATTTCGATGCAATCGGACAGGATGGTCTGGTTGGCGGCAAGTTTACTGAACGATTCCTTGATGGTGCTGAATCCAAGATGGGCACCGGTTTTTCCCCACAATTGGAAATGGATCGCGATGGCGCTTGAGTCGGCTTTTTCGATGGCCTCCTCAATTTTTTTGGCCTGAAGAAGCAAAAGAACATGGCGCAGGCGGGCGATTCCGCTTCGCCCGGACATGCCGGCCAGCTTGATCAATCCTGCGCGGAGCTTTTCCAGATCGGGGTCCGTTGGCGTCTCTTGCAAGTGGGCGGCAGACTTCAGTTCCGACCAGGTTTTGTTTTTGCCAAGAATTTCCAGGGCTTCGTAGCCGTGGTGGTTGGCAAAGTTTTTAAATGTTGGGGCTGTCTGAGTGTCCGATTGAAAGGTTTCGAGATGCTCGATGAGTTGAGCACGGAGGTTGTCGAGATTCGCTTTGATGTTGCGAAGCACATGTTCGCGGGCGAGTTTTTCAAAGCGGATGCTGCAACCGGCCGGGAGGTGCGGGAAACAAGACTCGAGTTCGCGAACGATATTAAAGCGGTCCTTGCGGAGGAGTGCTTTGAATTTGCGGTCGACCCGATAGCGTTTGTGGAGATGCCCAACGAAATCCAGAACAGTGAGGCATTCCTTGCCCGGGTGCAGGCGCAAGCCTCGCCCGAGTTGCTGGAGGAAGACCGTCAAGCTGTCCGTAGGCCGGAGGAATAAAACGGTATCCACCTCAGGGATGTCAGCCCCCTCGCTGAGCACATCGACCGTGAAGAGAAAGTTCAGCTCCCCTTGGCGAAACTTTTTCAATGTTTCGGCACGGTCTTGGTCGATGGTTTCGCCGATGAAACATGCCGACGGGAGACCTTGCGCATTGAATTGCTCGACCATGAACTGAGCGTGGCCAACGCTCGCGCAGAATCCGATACAGCGCACGCTGTTGATGTCGTTTTGGTATCTTTCGAGCGCTGAGACAATCGCGCGCAGACGCTGCTCGGCCAAGGCATGGGCCCCGGTGTAAACATTGGTCAACTCGGTTTGGTTGAATCGCCCCTGCGTCCAGAATCTATCGGCATCCAGTGACACCGGATCCTCGAGCACAAAATAGTGAAAAGGCACAAGCAGCTTTTCATCGAGGGCCTCGGGAAGACGAATCTCAGCAGCAAAGCGATTGTGGAACTCCGCCACGACGCTGCTGCCATCCATTCGCTCCGGTGTAGCCGTGAGGCCCAGCAGAATTTCGGGCTCAAACTCTTGGGTGAGGGCTCGATAGGTGGGCGCCGTGCTGTGATGCGCCTCGTCGATAACAATGATGCTGTAGAAATTCTTGCCGAGGCGTTTGAGCAGTTCCCGGTTTTCCAGCATGCCAATCGAGCAGAAGAGATGATCATGCCGATCCGGTTCATGGTTTCCGACCAGCAGATCGCCGAAGTTCGGGTCGCGCAGAACAGTGCGATAGGTGTGGAGTGCTTGTTTGAGGATCTCCTCGCGATGTGCAGTAAAAAGAAGGCGAGGCCTGCGACCGAGGCGATCACATTGACGCTTGTAATCGAACGCGGCGACGACGGTTTTTCCCGTTCCTGTCGCGGCGACTACGAGATTACGCCGATACCCAGCCGTGCGCTCGGCCTCAAGCGCTTCAAGAATGCGCTCTTGAAATGCGTGTGGCTTGATCTCGAAAAAGACCATCGGGAATTCGGCCTCAGCCTTCTGCTTCGCATAGCTGATGGCTTCGCGGAGAACTTCGGGGCGATCGGGATCAAAAGGAATAAACTCGCGGCTGTTCCAGTAGGTTTCGAATTCGACGCGGAACTTTTCGATAATGTGAGGCTGGTCCTGCGCTGTGACTTTGAGGTTCCACTCGAGACCCTCCGTCATAGCAGCATCCGACATATTGGATGAGCCGATGTAGGCCGTGGAAAATCCTGACTCACGATGAAAGTGGTAAGCTTTTGCGTGAAGTCGGGTGCGTTTGGTGTCGTAGGACACGCGAACCTGTGCTGTGGCAAGTCGCGCAATCCATTCAACGGCGCGGGCATCCGAGGCGCCCATGTAGGAAGTCGTGATTAAACGAATCGGCACGCCGCGATCCGAAAGTTCCCGTAGCGAGTCCGCAAGCAGGCGGAGTCCCGACCATTTGATGAATGAAACAAGAATGTCGACGCGGTCGGCAGATGCCATTTCGAGGGCCAGCTCGTTCGCGAGGGGCGGATCGGTCTGAGCGCCGGTGAAGAGGCTGCTTTCGGCAAGCGGGGTGAGAGGACGAGGAAGGCCGGGCTTGGCGAGGTAGGTCGGTGTGATTTCGGTCAGCAGTTTCGGCTCAGGGGAGGGCAGGAAATCGCCGCTGGCATGTTGCATTTCCCCGAGCGAAAAGATTTTTTCGAGGAGTTCGTTGCACAGGGCGAGGCGGTCTGCGGTGGAAGTCTTTTGGCGCAGCGCTGCTTCGACGAAACGGGAAACAAAGGCCGAGTATTTCGAAGCTTCCTCCTCGGGATCGATCTTTGCAA
>JBIJCR010000187.1:0-5247 GCA_044344595.1 Terrimicrobiaceae bacterium | reverse complement strand
CGCACGCGCATCAATCCCGAGTTGCAACTGATTGAGAAGCCCCTCCCCGCCGACGATCCCACCCAGCGCCAGCCCCTGATCGATCTGGCCCAACAGGAGTTGGGCTGGCAACCCACCATCCCACTCGAGCAAGGGCTCGAGCCCACCATCGACTGGTTCAAGGAGGCAATTGACTCATGAAGACAAGGATTCGCAAGATCTGCTGCCTTGGCGCCGGCTATGTAGGCGGACCGACGATGGCGGTGATTGCCGACCGATGTCCTGAAGTTGAGGTGAATGTTGTAGACCTCAATACAGAACGTATCGCAGCCTGGAACGATCCGGATCTTTCGAAGTTGCCGGTCTACGAGCCAGGTCTCGATCAGATAGTAGCTCGGACTAGAGGGCGAAATCTGAACTTCTCCACAGCGGTAGATGAGGCGATTGCTGAGGCAGACATGGTGTTCATCTCTGTCAACACACCTACGAAGACACGGGGAATCGGAGCTGGCCAAGCCAGCGACTTGCGCTGGGTAGAGGCATGCGCACGCCAAGTAGCCAGGGCTGCCAAGGGACACACCATCGTGGTGGAGAAAAGCACACTTCCAGTACGTACTGCGGAAGCTGTGCAGACAATCCTGGCAACAGCGCCTACGCCTGATCAAGCCGGAGGGGAAACAAGAACGTTCGCAGTGCTGTCAAATCCGGAGTTCCTAGCTGAAGGAACGGCAATCAAGGATCTGGAATCTCCGGACCGGGTACTAATTGGCGGCGAAGACCCCAAAGCAATTGAAACGCTGGCTGAAATTTACGGACAATGGGTGGCACCTGAACGAATACTGCGAACAAATCTATGGAGCAGTGAACTCTCTAAACTCACTGCGAACGCCTTTTTGGCACAACGAATTAGCTCGATTAATAGCATCAGTGCATTATGTGAAGCAACAGAAGCCAACGTCGAAGAAGTGGCGCGGGCAATCGGCACAGATAGTCGAATAGGAGGGAAGTTCCTTAAAGCAGGTCCAGGCTTCGGCGGGAGCTGCTTCCAGAAGGACATCTTGAACTTAGTATATCTTTGCAGACATTATGGACTGGATGAAGTTGCTGACTACTGGGAAAGCGTTGTTTCCTTAAATACATGGCAACAACACAGAATTTCGAGGAAGGTGGTTCAGACCCTATTCGGCACTGTAACTGGTAAACGCATTGCAGTACTTGGCTTTGCTTTTAAAGCTGATACCAATGATACGAGGGAGTCGCCAGCAATACGAATCTGCAGGGACTTAATCGAAGAGGGTGCACAGCTGGCGATTTACGATCCAAAGGTTTCACCATACCAGATCGAAGTTGATCTCCTGAAAGGAAATAATAGCATGGTCAATGAATCGTTAACTAGCGGCAATGGAGGTTCGAAAACATGGGAAGTATGCGTTAGCGCCGAAGAAGCATGCAAAGGGGCAGATGCTGCAATTGTGTTGACAGAATGGAAACAATTTGGAAGTCTAGAATGGGATGATCTTGGTGAAGGCATGCGTCAACCAGCGTGGGTGTTCGACACAAGAGGAGTTGTTGATCCGGAAGCGGCAAGAAAAGCGGGTTTGCGCCTATGGCAACTTGGCCGGGGTTCTACTTAGATCAGATAACGGCTATTACGAAGTATTTAATCCGAGATCATGACTTCCACAACACCTACACCAGCTTCCAGCAACCAGATTGCTCCCTGGACTCTACCCAGTACGAATTTTGCAGGAGAAGACGACGGACTGAACTTTGGTAAAGTTTTAAAGATCGTCCAAAGGCGTAGCCTCTGGTTTGGTGTCACATTCGGTGTTGTCTTCACAGGCGTTGGGGCCGTCACCCTATTTCAATGGTTGACAAACCCTCAATTCCAAGGCGGCTTTAACCTCCTTGTTCAAGATCCACTTGCAGAAAAACAATCACAAGCAACCACTGAACTTGCAGCGCTGGCACAGGTAGATAATGCAGTCAATGTTCCTAATCTTATAGCGGTGATGGGGAGTCCAATGCTGCTGGAACCTCTGGGTCAGAAGCTAGGGCTAAAACAAGGTGAGCTTCTCCGAAAGGTTACCATTAGTCGCGCCGGCAGGGATACGGATGTGCTTAACGTTCGTCTCTTATGGAACAATCCCGACAAAGGAACAACGATCATTCAAGCACTTGCAAATGAGTATCTTGAATATTCACGTCGACAACGACGAGAGAAGTTAACACAAGGCCTCAGGTTTCTTGATGAGCAAGCACCTGGGTTGCAGAAACGGGTGATAGACCTTCAACAGGAATTAGCCGCTTTTCGCCGGACTAATACAATGCTTGTTCCAGAAGAACAAAGTAGAAGTTTAGAGCTAAGCAGAGCTGAGCTTGCATCAGAATTACGCGGGTTGCGGCAGACAGAGGCACAACTTGAGGGGCTTCTGTCAATGGTGAGCGCAGGAAATCTGGTTTCACCATTCCAAGGCTCGTCTACTCCGGTGTCAGAGACATCATCAGCGGCTACAAACATCCAGAATAATTTTTCACCACTTCTGCAAGAGCTCATTGATGTTGAAGGAGAGCTAGCAAAAGTACAAGCAAGCTACCGTGCTGATTCACCAATCGTCAAAAACTTGCGGGCTCGTAGAGATCGTCTGCGCCCATTGCTTCAGCGCAGGGAGCAAGATTCAATCCTTTCGGCAATCCAGGTCAATAGGACACAACAGCTGAAAGTGCAAAGTCAGATCGAGAAACTAGGAGAAGAATTCAGGAGAAATCCGGACTTGATTAAGACGTATGAGGCGCTCCAGCAAAGGCTAGAAATTGCTCGTGAGAATCTGGGGAGTTATCTAAAAGCTCGTGAGACATTTAGGCTAGAAGTCGCACAGAGCACAGTACCATGGCAATTAATATCGCCACCAAGGTTTGGTGTAATCCCAGTAGAACCAAATCTACAGAATAGGCTTCTGATGGGGCTGGTTCTTGGTCTTGCTGCTGGGACGGGAGCGGCATTTCTACGAGATAGAGTGGATAGTGTATTCCACTCATCAAAAGAGGTTGAAGAGACACTGGGTGTTCCTATGCTTGGTGGTGTTCCCTATCTACCTGTCGACCCAGAGGTTGCAGTTAATGAAACAATCAAGACTCTGGAACCCGAAGAGAAGTTTGGTCTACGCGAGTCTCTTCGTGGGTTCTATCAATCCTTGCGCACCCTTCGGGCTAATAGGACATTGCGTGTCGTGGCGATAACATCAAGTGCAGCTGGAGAAGGAAAATCAACAACCAGTGCACTTCTTGGGCAGACTCTAGCAGAAATGGGAATGAAGATATTGCTTGTCGATGCAGACCTAAGGCGTTCAAGATTACATAGGAGATTAGGGGTAGACAATATACGGGGATTAAGCGAGTTATTTGGGGAAAATCCTCCAAAACCAGATGAACTTTACCAATGGATTAGTCCGAATCTCGCTCTGCTCGCAGGTGGACCTCAACTTCCTGATCCAGCAAGGCTGCTCAGCTCACAAAGGTGTGCTGAGGTGATTCAAGAAATCAGAGATGAATCTAAGTTTGACCTGATTTTATTCGATACACCTCCTGCTCTTGAATTGGTTGATCCGCTGCTTATAGCCGAACATATGGATGGACTAATACTTCTGGTAAGCATGGGTAAAGTCAGGAGAGACCTCCCAGCACAGGTAATCCGAAAGGTGCAGAATTCAGAGGTGGATCTGCTTGGAGTCGTAACGAATCAGAGAGTGGAGAACTTTGGAGCCTTTGGTTACGGATATGGTTATGGATATGGTTACGGTGATCGCTACGGTTATGGTTCAAGCTACGCACCAAAGTCCGAAAAGAAAGAGGGCGAGCTGGTCACAAAGGCATCAGGGTTGATGCGTACGGCAAGCTCATGGCTTGATGGTCAGAAATCAGCAAACGATAAAGACAAGAACAGAAAGAGTGATGAATCCGACATCGACTAGATCACCCCAAGAGATACCTTCAAGATACAGTATACTCGAATATTTATTGGTTTAAAGACTGAGGTGTTGAACATTGGTTAATTCAACTTCCACGCATTCATCAGTGCTCGATCACATAAGGGGTCCGATCATAAGTCAAGAACCAGCATTCCGATTAATTCGCGCAACAGCACAAAAAGAATGGAAACTAGTGACACTGAATATAGGAAGTAATATACTAGGAGCATTTAGTGAAGGCGCTACACTTGGTGTTATCTATCTTGCAGTAGAAGTCCTTTCGTCACAAACGGTTGACAACTTCAATTGGTCACAGATACCGGTAGTGGGTGCATCATCTTTGCTTACGAGTTGGTTGAATGGTTTACCTTCAACAGGGGTATTCTTAAGCCTCCTTGTCCTTGCAGTCATACTTCAAAGCCTCCAAGGATTGACGAGATTTCTCAACCAGCTGAGTGTGGGATATTTTGCAGCACGATGCAGAGTAATTGTTACAACGCTGATTCACAGCCAAGTTCTGAGAATGAGTTTTTCATGTGCAAGTGGCTATAAAGTTGGTGATTTTACGGATTATGCTGCACAAGGCCCAATAGCAATCCGAACAGAGATCGAAGAAACGAGCTCACTAATGATAGGATCGTTATTGTCAATAACATACCTGGCTGTTTTGGTAAGAATTTCACCAATACTATTGATTGCAGTTGTAATAATGGGTTTCTTAATTACTTTCCTACAGAAAGGCCTGCTACCTCGGATCCGAAGTGGGTCAAGAAATGTCTCAAAGTCAGAAGTCGAGATAAGTAAGAGAATAATTGAAGACTTCCAAGGTTTGAGATTACTTCATACAAGCGGCCAACTTGGGGAGGCTGAGAGTAGACTGAATGCAGAGATGGGCCAGTTAGAACTTCTCCTTCGCAGGCAGATTAGAAGGATGGCAATTGTGGGTCCTATATCAAGCCTGATGCCTATTTTAGCGATTGCTATAATTGCAGCATTAAGCTTACTTTTGCTAGGAAGCGAAAACAATAGTGTATTACCTAGTCTAGTTACATTTGTAGTTGGGCTACAGAAAGTTGGAGGAAGAATGAACATTATGACATCGAATCTTAACCAGCTAGCCAATAACAGTGGTCGTTTTCAGCGTCTCAATGCCATTTTGCGAAGCGACGATAAGCAGTTTAGGAGAGTTGGAGGAAAGAAATTCAGGAGTTTAGAAGATTCGATAAGCTTTAGGGCGGTAAGTCTTAGATATGCAGCTGAAACACCCTTGGTACTAGACAATGTTTCATTTAGTTTGCCT
>JBIJCR010000042.1:0-17418 GCA_044344595.1 Terrimicrobiaceae bacterium | reverse complement strand
AGTTGCTGCTCAAACTGGCTGGTCACGCAGGCGTCGAAAGTGAAGTGTCCCGAGTTGTGAGGGCGGGGAGCGAGTTCATTCACCAGTAGTTCGCCGTCGGATGTCAAAAAGAACTCCACGGCGAGGAGTCCGACCACATCAAGCCTGCGGGTGATCTGCGATGCGAGGCTTTCGGCTTTCTCAAGAATCGCTGGCGAGAAGCGGGCCGGGACGATTGAGAGGTCGAGAATGTGGTTGGTATGAATGTTCTCCGATGCTGGAAACGCCGCGATCGTGCCATCCAATCCCCGTGCGCAGACGACAGAAAGCTCGGCTTGGAAGGAGATCCATTTTTCAAGAACACCACGCGGTGCTCCGAACTTTTTCCAAATGGCCTCCGCATCAATCTCGCCTGTGAGTTTAACTTGTCCTTTTCCATCGTAACCAAAATCCGCCGTCTTGAGAACAGCGGGCTTGCCGATTTCAGCCAGTGCCTCGCGCAGACTGGATGCGGAATCCACCACGCGGAAAGGCGCGCAAGGGAAGCCGTTCGATTGAAGGAAGGTTTTCTCACGCTCCCGGTTCTGGCAGATATGCAGGACCTCGCCGCGCGGCCTCACTGGTTGCAGCGTTTCCACAGCCTCAACCGCCGAATGTGGAATGTTTTCAAATTCAAAGGAAATGACATCCACTCCCTGGGCAAAAGCCCGCAGTGAGGCGGAATCGGTGTAAGGAGCATTGACTTCGACATCGCAGATCTGGCCCGCTGGGCAGTCGGGTTGGGGTTCGTAGGCGTGAACGCGGTAGCCCATGCGGCGAGCTGCGATGGCCAGCATGCGGCCAAGTTGCCCGCCTCCGAGTATGCCCACGATGCCTCCAGGTTGAATGGAATTGATTTCCGTCAGCGTGGGATTCCCGTTAGATAAAGTTTCCGTCATGGCAGATCGTTTGGTTTACATTTTTGCATTGCTCGCCCTCGGGTTTATCCGACTCCTGCCGCTCTCTGTGTGTTTCGTTTTGGGACAAGCGGTGGGCGCATTGCTGTGGTTCATCCTGCCTGGCTACCGCCGCCTCGCAAGGGAAAATCTGAGCGTGGCATTCAGTCGGGAAATGTCGCCTGCGGCCATACGCGCCCTCACATTCAAGCACTTCACCACTCTGGGAGCCAATGTTGCGAGCGCCATAAAAATCCCAACCCTCTCCCAGGAGGAGATCGAGCGCATTGCTCAAATCGAAAATCTCGACAGCATCCGGCATAACATCGCCAAGGGTCGCCCTGTGCTTCTTGCCATCAATCACATCGGCAACTGGGAACTCTATGCCCAGTTGGTTTTCCAAGTTCCCGAGGCGAACTTTGGCACGGTCTATCAAGCACTCCACAACAAACTGCTCGATGATCTTGTGAACCGTGACCGCCGTAGGTTGGGGGTTCGGACATTCGACCGTAAGGCAGGCTTCCAAGGCGCGCTGGCTCTGCTGCGTGAGCCGGGCATTCTCGGAGTGCTTGTGGATCAACACGCTGGAAACAGCGGTGTCTGGACGCCTTTTTTCAATCGCCTTTGCTCGACTTCTCCGCTTTCTGCTACGCTGGCCATCCGCACGAATGCCGCCGTGATTCCTGCCGCCATCTATACAACCGGATTCGCACGGTGGCGCGTCGTGCTCAGCCCAGAAGTCCCATGGTCAGCTGAAAACCCCGAGCAACTGACGCTAGACATCAACAAAGCCCTCGAAAAACAAATTCGCGTCTCACCGACTGACTGGTTCTGGGTTCACAATCGCTGGAAGACCCCGTTGCCAAACTTTCTCATCAACGAAGCCAAGAGGGGGATTTACCAACCTGCCAACGAATCCGAGCCCGCGCCATTCCGTATCGTCGTTCGCTCCCCAAACTGGCTGGGCGATGCCGTGATGGCCATTCCCACGGTTCGAGCCTTCAAGCTCGGCCGCCCCGATGCCCGCGTTGCTGTCCTCTGTCCGCAAAAGCTCGTAGGTCTCTGGCAGAGAGTGGGGGATGTGGACGAGGTCATCGCCATTGAGCCCGGTGAGTCGATTTTTGCAACCGCAGGAAAACTCAGAGGGCAGTTCGAAGCCGCCGTCCTTCTTCCAAATTCCCTGCGCTCAGCCCTCGAAGTCTGGCTCGCCGGTATCCGGCGCCGCGTTGGCTATGCTGGACACTCACGCTCGGCATTTCTCGACCAGATCATCACTCCACGTAAAAAAAGCACCACCGCGCCGCTCCACCATGCTGACCGCTATTGGCACATCGCCTCCCGTTGCGGAGCGGAAGCTATGCCGACCGCTGTCTCCCTCTGGAAGTCGGCCGCCAAGGAACGCGTCATCGGCATCTGCCCTGGTGCGGAATATGGTTCGGCCAAGCGCTGGCCGGCCTACAAGTTCCGCATGCTTATCCAGCAGGTCAACGAACAGTTTGATTGCAGCTGGGTCATCCTTGGCACAGCGGCGGATTCCCAAATCGCCCAAGAGATATCAACCGGCCTTTCAAATGTCACAGACCTGACTGGAAAAACCACGCTCAGTGAATTGATGGATCTGCTTTCCAGGTTGAGCGGTCTCCTGACCAATGACACCGGCACCATGCACCTCGCCGACTTCATCGGCACCCCGCTCGTCGCCATTTTCGGCTCCACAGAACCCATCCTCACTGGACCCCGAAGCCCGCGCAGCAAAGTCATCCGGCAAAAGGTCGAATGCAGTCCCTGCTTTCTCCGCGAGTGCCCCATCGACTTCCGTTGCATGGAGGAGATACCCATGCAACAAGTCGTCGCAGCCGTCTTGGATTTCAAAAAACGCCCCTCGTCTCGCAAATAAACCCGCTTCGCGTGGTCGAGAGTCGATTTGCGCAAGGGGTCTTCAGGATTTCTCGATGTTCTGAACCGAGCGGAGGCTGACATCCCCGATGTCGAGGTCGAGCGCTTTGGCCGCGGTTCGTAGAAAACGCTCGGTGGCGTCGGTCAGGGCGACATCGAGTTTGCCGAGGCGTTCGGGCGGTGCATTGAGAGTGTTTTTTTCCAGTAGGCTTTTAACGGCGAGGGCGCAGTTTTCGGCTGAGTCTACGAGTGTTACGGCCGGGCCTGCGGTGCGGGCGATGGCTTCGCGCAGCAGTGGGTAGTGGGTGCAGCCTAGGACGAGCGTGTCTATGCCTGCGGAGAGGAGCGGGGCGAGGTAGCGGGACAGCATGAGGTCGGTCACTTTGTCCTCGAACATTCCTTCCTCAATCAGCGGGACCAGCAGCGGGCAGGCTACGCTGATGACCCGGATGTCTGCATCGAACGAGTGGATGGCATGTTCGTAGGCTCCGCTGGAAATGGTGGCTCGTGTGCCGATGACTCCGACGGTTTTGTTCTTTGTGGAGGCTACGGCTGCGGCTGCTCCCGGGGCGACGACGCCTTGTACTGGAACGTTGAACATTTCCTTCATGCGGGGAACGGCGAGCGCGGATGCAGTGTTGCAGGCGACGACGATGATCTTTGCGCGCTCGGCGAGGAGGAGTCCGCCGATCTCAATGCTGTAGCGCTCAACTGTGCGGCGGCTTTTCCCTCCATAGGGGACGCGGGCTGTGTCACCGAGGTAGAAAATATTTTCTGAAGGCAGGAGGTTCTGCAGCGCGGCGGCGACGGTCAGGCCGCCGATGCCGGAATCGAAGACTCCGATGGGGTCGTTGGACTTTTCAGTGAGCATCCGGTTTGGTTTCCTGTGCGATGGATTCTTTGTTTTTAAGCGAATCGGCAGTGCGCTGGACAGCTTCGTTGAGCATGGGATGCATACCAAGTGGCGAAATGTTGCGGCGCAAGTCGGGGATGGAGCTTTTATCGGTGGCGGCGGCGACGGCGGATGGTGCCTGGTAACTGGTCTCCCCTGAAACTGCGCTTCGGTAGCGGCCAACACCTTCGAGGATGGCTCGGGCGAAGGCGTCGCGGTAGGCAGGGGATGCGATGAGTTTACCATCCACCGGATGGTTCATGAATCCGCCTTCGAGGAGCACGCCGGGAATACGGATGTCCCGGATCACGACGAAGCGTGCGCGCTTGATGCCCCGGTCGGTGAGACGCATGTGGCGGAGCATGGAGGAATGAAGGGCCGTGGCGAGGGCTATATTCTCGGCATCTTGTCCATGGCCAGGGTGAAGTTTCAGGTCGCTGTAGCTGAAATTTTCTTCATCCATCGATGGAACACCGCGCGGGGCGAGTGCGAAGGTCTCGATGCCCGAGGCACCACCCCCACCGCTTTTGTTGAAGTGAACGCTGACGAAGACGGCATTTGCAAACCTGTTGGCAAAAGCAGTGCGGTCTTCGAGCGGTATGAAGACATCGCTCGAGCGGGTCAGGCGCACACTGTACCCATTCTGCTCGAGCAGGCGCTTGGCGCGGAGCACGACATCAAGGGCGGCCTCTTTTTCAATGCCGCGCTGGCCTTTTGCTCCGCTGTCGTGTCCCCCGTGACCGGCATCCAGGATCACGGTTCGGACGGTGTGGGCGTTTTTAATCAGCCCGGGTCGCATGACTGGTTCGATGATTTTTGTGACATCCATCGCCGAAATGAGAATGCGGCCCCCTTTCTGCTCTACAGGGAAGCAGAGGATGTATTTGACATTATTGATGTAGATTTCGCGAGTCCCGGCGCGGCCGCGAATGGTTTTTGCGGCTCCGCTTATGGTGAAGGCGGGGCCGTTCACCAAGGGGTCCCGCAGGCGGTAGAACTTGGAAACATCCTCGATCGGTACATGGCGACGCCCCTCGTGCATAATCACCTCCCAGGCGCGGGCGGGAATCAGCATGGTCAGTAGCAAAAGGAGCAGGCCGAGGATTTGTTTCACGGGGCTTGGTGGGGCATGCGTGCTCGGGACGCGCAGCGTTCATCAGGTTTCTGCACGCGGGCGCATATGAGGGAACAAGATGACATCGCGAATGCTTTCGACGCCGGTCAGCATCATCACCAGGCGGTCGATGCCGATTCCAATACCGCCGGCGGGAGGCATGCCATATTCAAGTGTGGTAAGAAAATCCTCGTCGAGCTTCTGGGTCTCTCCACCACTCTGGTGCTCGAGGCGCTCGCGCTGGATGTCTGGATCGTTGAGTTCGGAATAGCCAGGCGAGATTTCTTGGCCGTTGATGACGAGTTCATAAACATCGACGACGGATGGATTTGTTGCATTTTGTTTTGCGAGGGGAACGAGTTCCTTTGGGCAGCGGGTCACGAACAGGGGGTTCATGGTTTTCTCTTCCACCAGTTTTTCAAAAACATGTTGAGTGACTTCGAAATCCTCTTGGCAGTGGGTGACATCGATCTGGTTTTCGATACACCAAGCCCGGCGCTGCTCAGGCGTTCTCTCATACCAGTCTGACACGACGCCTTTAATAAGGTCCGCGTAGTCGGTGCGGCGCCAAGGACGGGTTAGATCAATCGTCCGGAGTACATTACCCTCAGCGTCTTTGTGCTGGATCTGGAGGGTGCCGCATACCGTCTGGGCTACGTGGCAGACCATTTCTTCGACCAGCTCCGCCATTTTTTTGAAGTCGGCATAGGCCCAGTAGGCTTCGAGCATGGTGAACTCGGGATTGTGGCGGCGGGATATGCCTTCGTTGCGGAAGTTGCGGTTAAGTTCGAAAATCTTGGAAAAGCCGCCGACGAGGAGTCGCTTGAGGTACAATTCAGGCGCGATGCGAAGGTAGAGGTCCACGCCAAGCGCGTTGTGGTGTGTCTTGAAGGGGGCCGCTGCTGCGCCTCCAGGAATCGCTTGCATCATTGGAGTCTCAACTTCGATGAATCCACGGTCCTCCAAGAACCGTCGGATTTCGCGGACGATGGCGATGCGTTTTTGGAAGACTTCCATTGACTCCGGATTGGAGATAAGGTCGAGGTAGCGCTGTCGGTATTTGATTTCCGTGTCCTGAACCCCGTGCCACTTGTCAGGGAGGGGGCGCAGGGATTTGGAAAGAACGGTGAATTTAATTGCCTTTATGCTTGGTTCGCCGGTTTTTGTGATGAAAGTTTCGCCTTCGACTCCGATGAAGTCGCCTATGTCTAGGTGGTCAAAAACGGCCATCGCTTCCGAGCCGATTTCCTTGGAGTTCAGATAAACCTGAATGCGTCCAGAGCTGTCTGAGAGATCAATAAAGTGGCTCTTGCCCATGTTGCGATGGGCCGTAATGCGTCCGGCGGTGCAAACTTTTTGTCCTTCGGCAAACGATGCACGCATTTGTCCGGGGGTGCCAGTAGCTTCATAGGCTTGCCCAAACGGTTCGATACCTGCGGCTCGGAGCGCCTCCAGTTTTTGCCTTCGAACGGTAAGAAGCTCGTTTTGGTTATTCTCTTCCATGGCTATAGAGTGCTGCGGGCTTGCCCTGTGGAATTAAGGCGAAAATTGAAAAATCAAGTACAGCGCGGTCGATGCGGCTAGAATGCCAATGAGTGCAGCTGATGTGACGGCAAGAGGTCTCAGATCCTTGCCGTTTTTGCAGGGAGGTATGGGGGAAAAACTTGTGAAATTTGCAGGTCTGACGCTTTGGATTGCCGACTTTTGTTCTGCGATAGGCGCGGATCCCGATGTCGTCGTGGAATCGGAGCTCTCTGAAAGAAAAAGGCAGGCGACAGAACCAAAACGCACTTCGTCTCCGTGATTCAGGACGGCACTTTCGATCTTCGAGCCGTTTACAAATGTTCCGTTAGTAGAGTTGACGTCGCGAACGTAGAAATTGGCATTCTCAAAAATAATCTCTGCGTGACGACTGCTTAGGGAATCGTCAGGAATTTGCAATTGGTTTTCCGATATACGACCGACGAATGTTTTTTCCTCTGGCAAGTCGTGTGTGATCTCGGAACCGTCTGGGAAGAAAATCTGTAGCTTGGCCATATTTGAATATTAAGCGGTGGCTTTTGATGCGGCAACTTCTTTAGCGAAATCGGCAAAGAAATATTCGGCGTCATGTGGGCCGGGGCAGGCTTCGGGGTGGTATTGCACGCTAAATGCACAGTGTTTTAAGTGACGCAGGCCGGCGACTGTGCCGTCATTCAGGTTTACATGGGTCACTTCGACATCGGATGGCAGGGACGCTGGATCGACGGCATAGCCGTGATTTTGTGAAGTGATAGCGATTTTTCCGGTACGAAGGTTCTTGACCGGTTGATTACCTCCACGGTGTCCGAACTTGAGCTTGAAAGTGCTGCCACCGAGAGCGAGAGCAAGAATTTGGTGGCCGAGGCAGATCCCAAAGATGGGTTTCTTGCCGATGAGGCCACGAACCGTCTCACGCGCGTAGTCGAGGGCTTCAGGGTCACCAGGGCCATTTGAAAGAAAAACACCATCTGTTCCAAGAGCCAAGATATCCGAGGCGGTTGCTGTCGCCGGAAGCACGGTGACATCGAAGCCATTCTGTCTCAGTGAGCGGAGGATGTTCTTTTTGATTCCAAAATCCAGCGCGGCGAGCGTGTGGGTTGCTGGAGGCAGTCCGGTGAAGACATTGCCTTTTTCGTCGGCATCCACGGCCGTTACAGAGCCCGGGCGGATGATCCACTTACGGCTTAAGATGCTTTCGTTGTCCCAATGGTGTTTTTCGGAGGATGTGACTTCTTTAACAAAATCCACACCTTCGTAGGAGGCGTTGCGGGCCATCTCCACGGCGTTGGAAGGATCAGTTGTTTGGGTGGTGATGCATGCCCGCATGGATCCACGAGTGCGGAGGTGCCGGGTGAGGGCACGTGTGTCGATGCCTTGAATGCCTTGAATGCCGTATTTTTTCAAATATCTGGCAAGGTCGGAATCCGAGCGCCAATTGCTGACCACAGGGCTGAGTTCCTCAATTACGAAGCCTCGCACTTGGGGCTTATCGCTCTCGACATCGATGCTGTTAACTCCGTAATTGCCGATTTCCGGATAGGTCATCGCTACGATCTGGCCGCGATAGGATGGGTCAGTGAGGATTTCCTGATAGCCGCTCATCGAGGTGTTAAAGCAAACCTCGCCAGTGGCCGTGCCCTCCGCTCCGAAAGACTCGCCATGAAAAACCCGTCCATCCTCTAGTGCCAACAATGCTGTCATGACGCAGTTTCTAACATGCGGCGCATGGCGGCGTAACCTCAAAAAACACGGGAAAGATTCTTTTTCACCACATCCGCTGTTCTCTCGATGTCTGCTGCGGTATGGGCCGTACACAGGAAGCCCGCCTCGAACTGCGATGGCGCAAAGTAAATGCTGTTCTCGAGGCAGCCGTGGAAGAATTTTCCGAAGCGTGCACGGTCGCAGCGCATGGCCTCTTGAAGATTTCGCACTGGACCCTCATGAAAATAGAGACAAAACATCGAGCCGATCCGCTGAAAGGTGAGGGGAAGCCCATGAATGGCCTCATGCGCGGCAGCTTCGAAGGCGGCGCCGGTTTTTTCAAGGAGGGCCCATCCGTCGATGCGTTCCATTTCGCGAAGCTGGGCAAGACCTGCTGCCATCGCGATGGGATTTCCAGAGAGTGTCCCGGCTTGGTAAACGGGTCCGTCCGGCGACAGGCAGTCCATGATTTCCGTCCGGCCGCCAAAGGCTCCCACTGGCAGGCCGCCGCCGATGATTTTCCCCATCGCCGTGAGATCGGGAGTGATGTTGTAGATCTCCTGCGCGCCGCCTGGAGCGAGGCGGAAGCCGGTCATGACCTCGTCGAAAATCAAAACCGCGCCTTCGCGTGTGCAGATTTCCCTCAGGCCCTCAAGGAATCCTGGTTCCGGCAAATACAGGCCAGCATTGGCAGGGACCGGCTCGAGAATCACCGCCGCGATCTCTCCCGGATTCGCTGCAAAGGCAGCCCGGATGGCCTCGGCGTCGTTGAAAGGGAGTGTGATGGTGAGCCTCGCGAGCGCCTCCGGCACGCCCGCGCTGTCAGGGTTGCCATGGGTGAGCGCCCCGCTGCCGGCTTTCACGAGGAGCGAGTCCACATGCCCGTGATAGCAGCCCTCGAATTTGATGATCTTGGATCTGCCGGTGAACCCTCGGGCTAGTCGAATGCAGCTCATGGTGGCCTCGGTGCCGCTGTTCACCATGCGCACTTTCTGTACCGATGGGACCATGCGGCAGATCGTCTCGGCCATTTCGACTTCCAGAGGATTCGGAGTGCCAAAGCTTAACCCGCGCCCTGCCGTGTTGCGCACCGCCTCAATGACCGGCCCGGCCGCGTGACCAAGGATCGCCGGCCCCCAAGTTCCCACGAAGTCGATCAACTCGCGGTCCTCCACCGTGGTCAGTCGGCAACCCCTTGCCGACTTCACAAAAAACGGCTCGCCTCCAACGCCCCGGAAAGCCCTTACAGGAGAGTTGACCCCGCCGGGGATGCGTTTTTTTGCGGCTTCGAACAATTGTCGGGATGTGGTCATGAAAATCGGGTTTGAGGGCGTTGATGGTTGACAGCGATGCGATGAAATACAAGATCGATGGTGTCTTTTCCCGAGTCGTCAATATTCCGCAGGGAAGCATTTTTTAGGAAAACTATGGCCACCATTAAAATCGACCCGACCCTTCATCAGCCAAAGAAGCCCGACTGGATCAAGGTGCGCCTGCCCTCAAATCCGGTCTTCTTCTCCACCAAGGGCCTTATCTCGGATCTCCGGCTCCACACGGTTTGCGAAAGCGCGCAGTGCCCGAACCGCTGGGAATGCTGGAGCGGGGGAACAGCCACTTTTATGATCGCAGGCGATCGGTGCACGCGGGCTTGTGGATTTTGCGCCGTCGATACCGCCAAACCATTCCCACTCGAGGAGGATGAACCTCAGCGCGTTGCGGAGGGTGTGAAACGTCTCGGTCTCAAGCATGTCGTGATCACTGCTGTGGCGCGTGATGACCTCGCCGACGGAGGCGCCGATCATTTTGGTAAAACTATCGAAGCCATCCGTGCGCTGGATCCGAAAATCGTCATCGAAGTTCTTGTTCCCGATTTTAACGGCAAGGACGAACCTCTCCAGCGAGTTCTTCAAGCCGGCCCCGATGTTTTCAACCACAATCTCGAAACCGTCGAGCGCCTCACGCCCCTTGTGCGCTCGCGTGCGAAGTATCAACTTTCACTTGATTTTCTTGCCCGTGCCCGCGAGCTACGTTCCGAACTGATGACCAAGAGTGGTATCATGCTTGGTCTCGGCGAGACGGAGCCCGAGCTTTTTCAGGCCATGGACGACCTGCGCGAAGCCGGTGTCCGCGTTCTCACGCTCGGCCAATATCTCCGACCCTCTCCGAACCACCTGCCTGTTCTGTCCTACATCACTCCTGAGATGTTTGATCACTATGGCGACATTGCGCGCAACAAGGGCTTTGAATTCGTCGCCAGCGGTCCGCTCGTCCGCAGTTCCTACCACGCGGCGGATTTCAACCCGGTTCAGCGTTGACCTGGAAAATCATCGCTGCCGGCAGGCCTTCGCTGGATTTTGCCAAAAACGGCATCGAGGAATACCTCAGGCGACTGAGTGTGTTTGCAAAGGTCGAGTGCCACTTTGTTAAAACAGGTCCTCGCGTGCACGAGCGGATGCTCGAGCTTTCCGATGGCTTCCACCGTGTGCTTCTGGACGAGCGCGGAAAAACCTTCGCCAGCCGCGCCTTTTCGGCGGAAATCCAAAAGCTCCGCAACCGCTCGGTTTCCCGCTTAGCGCTCCTTGTCGGCGCATCCGACGGATGGGATGAAGTCACGCGCTCGCGGGCTGATCTGCTTTGGTCCCTCGGCCCGCAGACTCTCCAGCACGAACTCGCCTTGCTTGTAGCCCTTGAGCAGATTTACCGTGCTGAATCAATTCTTGCCGGGACGCCCTACCACAGAGATTGAGCGCGCTACTGCCTCAACCAATTTCAGTTGCTTATCCAAGCCAGACTAAAAATTTGGACGATGCTCTAAAATTTTGATCGAAGCGAAGAAGCTTCTGAGGGCATCACCCCATACGCAAATTCTCCGCAGCGACTAAAAGCATGGCCGCAACGGATGAACTCTTCTCAATTTACAACTAAGGCAGCGATCCTCGGCGACTACCCCCCAAGAAAGTGTGGTATCGCTACATTCACTCGTGATCTGCGCGAGGCGCTCAATGTCAACCGTCCCGATTGGGACTGTCCGGTTGTCACAGTCACAGACCCCGGCAGCAATTATCAATACCCCCCAGAGGTGAGGTTTGAAATTGCCGAGTCGGATGCCGCAGGCTACGAGCGAGCAGCGGATTTTTTAAACCTTTCACATGCCGATGTGCTTTGCGTGCAACATGAATTCGGCATCTTCGGCGGTCCAGCTGGTGGATATATCACAAAGCTACTCCAACGTGCCCGCATGCCTGTGGTAACGACGCTGCACACTGTGCTTGATGATCCGACAGCCGAGCAGCGCCGGGCATTTTCAGAGGTTATAGAATGTTCCGGCAAACTTGTGGTGATGACCAATCATGGAGCTGAAATGCTCCGCGATATTCATGGCGTCTCTGATGATAAAATCTCCGTCATCCCCCATGGCATACCGGACATCCCGTTTGCAGATCCGAATTTTTACAAGGACCACTTTGGCGTGGCCGGGCGTCCGGTCCTTCTGACCTTCGGGCTTCTAGCACCCGGGAAGGGAATCGAATATGCACTGAGGGCGTTGCCGGAGATTGCCATGGAGCACCCGGATGTCGTTTACATTGTCCTGGGCGCCTCTCACCCCCATCAGGTCAGACGCGATGGGGAAAACCACCGTCGGTCACTCGAACAGTTGGCGCGTGATCTCGGTGTGGAAAGAAATGTGATGTTCGTAAACAGGTATGTCGATAATACCGAACTCTGCGAGTTCATCGGCGCCGCAGACATCTATCTCACGCCCTATCTCAACGAGTCGCAAATCACGTCTGGTACGCTCGCTTATTGTTTCGGAGCAGGCAAGGCGGTGGTCTCAACCCCTTACTGGCACGCAGTGGAACTTCTATCAGAGGACCGAGGTGTGCTCGTTCCTTTCCGCGACGCGAAAGCCATAGCGGCAGGTGTGCTGGAACTTTTTTCCAATGAATCCCGCCGACACGCGATGCGCAAACAAGCCTACCTCATGGGAAGGGGAATGGTTTGGTCCGAGGTGGCAGCTGACTACGCAAGCGTTTTCGAAGAAGCGCGCCAGGCCTTTCAGGCTCGGGGTAGGCGTCTTCCGCCAAAGGGTTCTGTTTATGGAAAGACCGCGCCTCTTCCAGCCTTCCGCTTCGGGCACCTGAACCGGATGACCGACTCAACCGGCGTATTTCAGCATGCCATTTTCACCATTCCATGGTTCGAACACGGGTATTGCACGGATGACAATGCGAGGGCCCTTCTGCTGACGGTGTTACTCGAGGAACTCGATGCTTGCGATGAGGCTATTTACCGCATTCAGTCAACGAGTGCGGCCTTTCTTCACTTTGGATTTTCACACGTCAGAGGGCGTTTCAGGAATTTCATGGGATTGGACCGGCGGTGGTCTGAGGAACACGGGTCTGAGGACAGTCACGGTCGTGCAATATGGGCTCTTGGTGCGGTCGTCGGGCGCACGCGAATTGTGGGTCTGCGTGCGTGGGCTTCCTCGCTTTTCGAAAATGCTCTCTCAGCCGTAGAGGAATTCACTTCACCGCGAGCCTGGGCTTTTGCGATTCTTGGTCTGCATGAATATTTTCGTTCACTGCATGGCGATCTGCATGCGGACCGCCTTAGGGATGACTTTGCCGACAGGCTACTCGATCTTTTCAAGCGGAACGCTTCATCCGATTGGCCTTGGTGCGAGGATATTGCTGCATACGACAATCCTCGGATCGCACAGGCTTTGATTCTCGCGGGGAGGTTCACTGAAAACGAAGAAATGAAAAACACCGGTCTTTCCGCACTTAGGTGGCTGATGGAGAAGCAGACTGGTATCGACGGTTGCTTTCGCCCAATTGGCTCGAATGGTTTTTGGAAGAGGGGAATGGACCCCGCCCTCCACGATCAGCAACCGCTTGAGGCTGCAGCAGCCGTGAGTGCATGTATCGAAGCGCTGAATGCCACCGAAGATCAGTTTTGGGAAGAATCTGCCAAGCGTGCGTTCGAGTGGTTTCTCGGAGCCAATGATCTCCGTCTTCCACTCTACGATCCCTCAACAGGTGGCTGCTTCGACGGCTTGCACGACAACCGGGTAAATCAAAATCAGGGAGCTGAATCCACACTCTCGTTCCTGCTTGCTCTTGCCGAGATGCATGCCCTTAGAAAAAACTCACCAATCTCGGATACACATGTCTTACTTTGAATCACGTATTCGTCGGCTTTCATTGGTGATCGGTCCAGATCCACGCCGCGTTCTTTTGCGTCCGTTTATCCCTTCACTGATTGTGAAGCCCCTTGCAGCTCAGGAAATCAACCCTCGTGTGCTCAGCCTCTTTTCGCGTGTCATGCACCTGGATGAGAGTGCGGTGGAAGCAAAGTTGGCGGAGGTCTTTGCCGAATTTCACGAGCGGCATCAGAAAATCCACGATATTTTCTCCGAGCGCTTCGAACAGATCCGCTCTTTTTTGCCCACCGATCTTGAGCTGAGCGAGTCGCGGCGCTTGTTGCTCGGCTCGTATTTCACCAATGAATACTCGCTGGAATCCACGGCGCTCTTCAATCCCGGCATGGTTGCAGCACCTGACCAGTCCGGAGTCAAAGCGGGTGAGCTGCGATTTTTTCTCAGCCTCCGAGCCACAGGAGAGGGACACATCTCATCCATTACCTTCCGATCTGGAATCGTTAATCTGGAAGGTGAAATCCGGATGGATCCCGTCTCCCGGTATGTTTGCCAACCTCGTCCACAACCGGCTGCTCGATACGACACAGCGACATTCTCCAGAAAGCTGCAGGAGCTGGGTGTGGAATACGCCGATGCTCGCAGCGCATTGCATGGGCTTCCAGAGAGCTTTCTCATGGAGGATTTGGTCAACCATGTCCGCCGCCTTCGCACAAGCGCTGACGAGCCCTCTGTGCGCCAGGCCGGTGAGCGTGCCCTCATGCTTGCGAGGGCGAACTATACCGTGCGCTTCACCGATGGATTGGATATCTCCGAGAAAATCCTTTTCCCGTTTGCCCCCAGCGAGGTCAATGGCATCGAGGACGCCCGTTTTACCCGATTTCAGGAAGCCGACGGCTCGATTTCCTACACGGCGACCTACACCGCCTATGATGGAAATGTGGTGCTTCCTCAAATTCTGCAGACTCGGGATTTTCATGAGTTCTCGATCCGCACCCTCAACGGCCCCGCCATCCGGAACAAGGGGCTTGCGCTCTTTCCGAAAAAAATCAACGGCCACTATGTCATGCTCGGTCGGCAGGACGGCGAAAACATCCACCTCATGTTCTCCGACCACTTGCACTTCTGGTATGAATCCCAAATTCTCCTGCGCCCCTCGCAACCGTGGGAATTTGTCCAACTGGGTAACTGCGGGCCTCCTATTGAAACAAGTGCCGGATGGCTCGTCATCACGCATGGCGTGGGCCCGATGCGGAAATACTGCCTCGGCGCCGTCCTTCTCGATTTGAAGGATCCCTCGCGGATTCTTGGCAGGTTGCGCGAACCGCTCCTTAGGCCTGCATCAGACGAGCGCGAAGGCTATGTGCCCAATGTTGTCTACAGTTGCGGCGCTATTCTGCATGGGAAAAATATCATTCTCCCCTACGCGGTTTCGGACACTTCATCCCGCTTCGCAGTGGTTCCGCTTGTCGATTTGCTGAATGAGATGAAAACCTGAGCCGGTCAGTTCTCGGAAGACTCCTGGGGATCAGCGAACAACTGGCGATAGCCTTCTGCCCAAATCGCATATCCTAATGGCATCGTGAAGAGGATTCCCACGCAACAAAGGAAGACTCCTGAAATGGCTAGCAGCGTGTAGATGAGAACCAACCCTGCCACAGGGAACCATTGACGGTGTACAGTCGAAATGGCGGTGCGCACCGCATCCAGCCAACCGATGCGGCGGTCGAGGATCAATGGAAAAGCAAAACCGAGTCCGACCGAAAGGTAGACTACGGGAATAACAAAAATCAGCGCCCCGATCCCGGCAGGTATCGGAGATCCGTATTTCTGAGTTAGGAAAATACTAGGTGCCAGAGTGAACAAGGCCACACTCACCATGATGGCTCCCCAGGCCACACCTGCGATGAGAATTTGCAGCCAGACACCGCTTGAAAACCCAGCAAAGAGATCGGCAAACTCGGTCTTTCCTCGCGAGTTTTTAATGAACATCCACAAAAAACCTGCCGAGAGAATCATGCCGACTATCGAGGTGAGAATCGTAAAAAACATCCCCACCACAACCGCTACGATTTTTAGCATTTGTTCCTCGCTCCCTCCCGGCATCATGAACATCTGCATCACCCTCTGAGCGAGTTCTGAGACGAACGCGAGCGAGACATTCACCACGAGGAAAACAAATGTTCCGAGTATGAGGACCCCCATGTTTTTCTGGAAATTTTCCCATCCGCTGGAAAAGCACTCGCTGATCACAATGCGGCCACCTGACTTTGTTGGAGCGGTCGTGGACGCCTCCGGGACTGAGTCCGCATTTTCCTCCGGCGGCGGCAGGTCGGTGAAGGTCGAGAGAGGCGCCCAACTCGTCATCGGCTCGCGCCAAGCCAGATCTGTTGGGAGGAAGCGGCCACTCTTGAGGCCATCAGCGACATCTTGGTCATTGAATTTCCCGATATTTTCACTGTCGCGGTTAATGTGGATCATCGCCATGGCGACCTCTCTATCGATTCACCGCTGCCTGTTCAAGTGCCGATCCCCCGCTGCGTTTTGAAAAAAAGTTTGTTTTACCCGAGAATAGGCGTTGACAGAAGGTCGGCGCGTCTCTTTAGTTTTCTCATTCTTAAACACGCGATGTAGAACCCCTCCGCACGCGGCGTTTCACTGACACACTGTCGCAGGATTTCGTTTAACTTCCTTTTATCAAAGTTCACGGAACTTAACGGGCTCCCGACATACCATCACTTCGAGATTTTCAGCCTGGACAGGGAAATAGAGTCACAGGCCCATTCTCAAAACCCAATCATGACAGACGAACAGCAAAAACCGGAAAACGGAGCGCAAGCTGCCGATTCCGCAAGCCCCAAGGCAACTCCGCGCCCTCGCCGCACCACCCGCACTCCACGCATTGGCCGCACCCGAAGGCAGAAAAAGGCCGCAGATTCCTCGGAGCTTCCACTTCCAGACAAAACTCCCACCACCAGCGAGGTGCCTCCGCTTGCGACTCCAGCAGTCGCAGCAGCGCCAGAGCCAGCCGCTCCCGCTGCGCCCGAACCGATCAAAGAAACCGTTCAGGCATTCCAGCCCGCACCCGTGGCCGAGAGACCTCCACAACCCCCGCAGCCACCAGCTCCGATCGTCTATGCCGAGGGCATCGTCGAAGTCAGCGGCAAGGGTTTTGGCTTCCTGCGCGAGGCGCGCCGCAATTTCACCCAGTCTAACAATGACATTTTCGTCACACCCGAGCTCGTCCGAAAATACGGCCTCCGCGACGGCATGTGGATCAAAGGAGAAATCCGCCGTGGCAATCGTGGCCCGCAGATGTATAAGCTTACTGAGCTTGAAGGTGGTGATCCCGAGCAGTTTCCCAACCTGCCTGTTTTCGAGGAACTCAGCGTCATTAATCCGAACGAGCGCATCAAACTTGAGACCGTTCCCGAGCGCTTCACGACACGTGTCATCGATCTTGTTGCGCCTGTTGGCAAGGGCCAGCGCGGTCTCATTGTTGCCCCACCCCGCACGGGAAAGACGACTCTTCTTCAACACATCGCCGACGCCGTGGTGAAAAACCACCCGGAGATGAAACTTCTCATCCTCCTTGTTGACGAGCGCCCAGAGGAGGTCACCGAAATCCGCCGCACTGTTCCAACAGCCGAACTCATGGCCAGTTCGAATGACTCGGACATCAAAACCCACACCCGCATCGCCCAACTCTGTATCGATCGCGCCCGGCGTCTTGTCGAAATGGGCAAGGATGTTTTCGTTCTCATGGACTCGCTCACCCGCATAGGTCGCGCATTCAACAATGCCCAAGGGGGTGGGGGACGCACGATGTCCGGCGGTGTGGATGCCCGCGCCCTGGAGATTCCTCGCAAACTTTTCGCTGCTGCTCGGAACACAGAGGAGGCCGGTTCGCTCACCATCATGGCGACCGCACTCATTGAGACGAATAGCCGAATGGACGAGCTGATCTTCCAAGAGTTCAAAGGCACCGGCAACATGGAGATCGTTCTCGACAGAAAGATCAGCGATCAGCGTATTTATCCGGCGATTGATATTTTCCAGTCCGGTACTCGTCGCGAGGAGCTTCTTATTCCTGAGGAGGACCTCCACAAGATCAGCGTCATCCGCCGTGGGCTCGCCGGCCACAAACCGATCGAGGCCATTGAGCGCCTTCTCTTTTTTATCCGGAAATATCCGACCAACGAGCAGTTGCTCAAAAACCTCC
>JBIJCR010000041.1:0-17728 GCA_044344595.1 Terrimicrobiaceae bacterium | reverse complement strand
CGCTGCGCTTCCTTCATCATTTTTGCGATATTCATGTTTTTTGAGTTTGTAGAGTGCCCTTGAAAATTTCGAGGGCTTTTTCGATCAGCGGGTCATTGAGAAATTCCTCCATCGGATCCACCGGCGGAGCTTCCACAAGAGGCTCGGCGACTTTGGGCGCTTCGGGTTCCGGTTCAGGCTCCGGCTCTGGCGTAGCCGCTTGGAGGGCCTCATCGAATTCAAAAACGATCTTCGTCGGCTGACCCAACTCCTGAAGCAGCCGTGCTTCGATGTCTTTTATACCCTTCTCCATGAACATCGAGCTGCCGGCCTCCTGCAGCGCAGCCGGGAAACGAACGATCAGCCGACCACCTTCAAGACGGTCGAAAACACCCTCGCGGAACCAGCCAAAACGGATCACCGAGTTCTTGGAAAACTCCGCAGCGATGCGCTCCCAGCAAAGGGCGGCATCCACCGGAGCTTCGGGTTCGGGTGTCGTCGCAGGCGCGACTTTCGGAACCACAGGCGGCGGCGTGCGCACCACAGCCGGCTTGGGAATCTCCATCTCCAACACAGGCCGCGGCTCAACTGGCGCGCTTACGACAGGTGCTGGAGGAGCGGGCTCAGGCACCGGAGCTGGACTCGGTGGCAAAACCGGTGCGGGAGCAGGCGCAGGCGTCGCCGCTATTGGAGCAACCCTTGCCGGACGCTCTGCACGCGGCGCGGGTGGCTCACCGTTGTAAAGACCAGTCAGTGTTTCAATGACATCTGTGAGGCTGGTCTCATCCAAAAGGTGGAGTGCTTTGATGACCGCAACATCGAGCTGAAGTTTCTTGTCGGCGACCCACTTCATGGCGGATTCGGCCGCGCTGAAATGATCCACCAAATCCAAAAGTTTACCTTGGGAGATCACACACTCGCCACCCGTGGCTTGGCTGACCAACAGGTCGCGCAAATGCGAAACAAGCTCAGCCGTGAGACGCGAGAGGTCCTTGCCGAGGTTCGACTGTGCTGCCACAGTGTCGAGTGCCGCGCTGGCATTTCCCGCAAACAAACTGTCCGCGAGGCTCACCACGACTTCATGCGAGGTGAAACCGAAGACATCCATGACATCCCCCGCCCGAATGTGTTCGCCGCAGAAGGCAACCATCTGGTCGAGCATGCTCTCAGCATCACGCAATCCACCCTCTGCTCCGCGCGCTATGGCATCCGCTGCGTCGCCGTCGAGCTGAATTTTCTCGTTTTCCGCAATAAACAGGAGGTGCTTTTTGATCAGGTGCGCAGGAATCCGGCGCAGGTCGAAACGCTGGCAGCGGCTGGTAATAGTCGCGGGGACTTTTTGCGCCTCGGTGGTCGCGAAGATGAACTTCACATGCGGCGGCGGCTCCTCGAGGGTTTTGAGCAGGGCGTTGAATGCGCCCGTGCTGAGCATGTGCACCTCGTCGATGAGATAGATTTTGAATTTCCCGCGCGCGGGTGCGTAGGCCGCGCTATCGCGCAGGTCGCGAATGTTTTCCACACCGTTGTTGCTGGCGCCGTCGATCTCGATGACATCCAAACTGCGTCCTTCGGCGATTTCCAAACACGCCGGGCATTTTCCGCATGGCTCTGCAGTGGGACCGGCCTCGCAGTTCAAAGCCTTCGCCAGAATACGGGCGGTGGAGGTCTTGCCGATGCCGCGCGGCCCGACAAAAAGATAGGCCTGCGCGAGCCGGCTGGAGTTCACCGCATTCTGAAGCGTGCGTGTGATGTGCTCCTGCCCGACGACTTCGGCAAATGTTTGCGGACGATACTTGCGGGCGAAAACTCGATAACTCACACTGGAACATTAAGCTCGTCCTCTCGCGTCATCCAGCACGATTTGAATACGTCGCTGAACCTGTCATGCCAATTTTATTGAGCAATACACCTTACCCCACCACAGCCTCTCTGGTGCAGACCGTTTTCTAAGCCACAGTCAACGGCGACATGATTGCGATCTACCAGGTCGGTTACGACGTCGCAGCCTTCCGAGTCAATATTCTTAAAAACATGACATCGCTTTCCCTCAACCTCATCTTTGCAGCCACCATAGTCCCCTTTATAGGTCTTGCTATGCATTCGTTTATCAAAACCCACCGCGATTGACTTGACGCCACAAATCACCAATCAAAGCCCATGCGCAAAGACAAAGAATCCCTCCGAATCGAAGCCCGCGATTCCGGCAAAGAAGACTGGCACCTCTGGGGCCCCTACCTGAGCGATCGCCAATGGGGCACGGTGCGCGAAGATTATTCGGAGGATGGCGACGCCTGGACCTCGTTTTCCTTCGATCAGTCCCGCTCGCGCGCCTACCGCTGGGGTGAAGATGGACTTCTCGGCATTTGTGACAAAAGTGGACTGCTTTGCTTTTCGGCTGCGCTCTGGAACGGGAAGGATCCCATTTTAAAAGAGCGCGCTTTCGGGCTTTCGAACCCGCAGGGCAACCACGGCGAGGACATCAAGGACTACTACTACCACCTCGCGAACACTCCAACGCATTCCTTCATGCGCGGACTCTACAAATACCCTCAGCAGGAATTCCCCTACCAAGATCTCGTCGAGGAAAATGGCCGCCGCTCGCGCTTGGAGGCGGAATACGAACTCGTCGATACCGGAATTTTTCATGAGAACCGCTACTTCGATGTGTTCTTCGAATACGCCAAGGCCGCGCCGGACGACATGGCGATCCGGCTCCGCATCGTCAATCGCGGCCCCGATGCAGCCCCACTGACGGTTCTTCCGACACTCTGGTTCCGCAACACATGGACATGGGAAGTCGCTCCCGCCTCGAAGCCAGAGATCCGTCTTTTACCCGATGGCCAGGGACTCAACGCCCATTCCGCCGAGTTGGGCGATTACAGCCTCCAAGCCGAAGGCCAGCCGGAGTGGATTTTCACCGAAAACGAAACCAACGATCGTCGGCTCTACAACGCCCCAAACCGCACGCCGTATGTGAAGGATGCCTTCCATGACTATGTTGTGGATGGGACGACCAGTGCGGTGAACCCCGCCCGCATCGGCACCAAGGCCGCAGCAGTCTACCAACGCACGCTTGCGCCAGGTGAAGAGTGGGTAATCAGACTCCGGCTCGTGCCAAGCTCGCAGGAAAAGCCCTTCGATGCCGCCTTCGACAAGCTTTTTGTCGATCGGGAAAAGGAACACCTCGCACACTTCGAAGCCGTGGTTCCAGGAATGCCCGAGGAATTGTTGCTCGTCATGCGCAGCGCGATTGCCGGCCTGCTCTGGGGTAAAAAATTTTATTCCTACCATGTGAATCGCTGGCTTAGCGGCGATCCAACTATGCCTAAGCCGCCAGCCGAACGCTTGAAAGGACGCAATGTTTTCTGGCAGGAACTCTACGCAAACGATGTCATCTCGATGCCCGATTGTTGGGAATACCCCTACTTCTGCGCGTGGGATCTCATGTTCCAATCTGTGGCCTTCGCTGTCACCGATCCCGCTACTGCCAAGCGGCAGAATATGCTCCTTCAAGGAGAACGCTACACCTCACCCAGTGCTCAACAGCCCGCCTACGAGTGGGCGCTCTCGGATGCCAACCCGCCCATTGGCGGCTGGGCGGCATGGAGGATTTATTCGATCGAACGCGGAGCGAAGGGCACAGGCGACCGCGCGTATCTCAAAAAAGCCTTCAACAAGCTCCTTCTCAACTACGGCTGGTGGGCGAACCGCGTTGACCAGACGGGAGACAATGTCTTCGAGGGCGGATTCCTCGGCCTAGACAACATCGGCGTGTTCGACCGCCGCTACCCGCTCCCGGATGGGTCGCACATTGCGCAGAGCGACGGCACCGCATGGATGGCGACCTTCTCGCTCAACATGCTCAACATCGCGATCGAACTCGCCCGCGAAGAACCCGAATACGAGGACATTGCGGACAAATTTTTCAACGACTTCATTTACCTCGCAGCCGCCGTCAACGCGCCAGTTGCGGGCGGCATTTCCCTCTGGGACGACGAGGACGGATTTTACTACGACATTCTCCGCAGACCAGATGGCTCATCGGCTTATCTCAAGACCCGCTCGGTCGCCGGTCTCACCCCGCTTTTTGCTGTCGAGAGCTTCGATGCCGAAACCGCTCTGAAGTTTCCCCTCCTGCGAAAACGATACGATTGGTTCGCAAAACACCGAGCCCACCTCGTCGCAAACCTCGGCCATATCACGTATGAAATCGATGGACGCCGTCTCGTTTCGCTCGTCCCACCAGAACGCTTGAGACGCATCTGCGCGAGGCTTTTTGACGAATCCGAATTCCTCTCGCCGCACGGCATCCGCGCCCTGTCGAAAATCTACGAAGCCCATCCCTACACCTTCACCGAGGGGGACAAAACCGAGACGCTTGCCTACAGCCCCGCCGAAAGCCCTGTGGCCATGTTCGGCGGCAACTCAAATTGGCGTGGCCCGGTGTGGATGCCGATGAACTATCTGATCATCGAATCCCTTCAAAAATTCAGCTTCTATTTCGGCGACTCGTTCAGAGTGGAATTCCCCACCGGTAGCGGAGTTCAAATGACCCTCTGGGAGGTTTCCTTGGAACTCGAGAAGCGACTCGTCGGCATATTCACTCGCGATAAAGATGGCCGCCGCCCCTTCAACGGCCAGGTCGATCTCTTCCAAAACGACCCCTACTGGCGCGACCTGCTCCTCTTCAACGAATACTTCAACGGCGACAACGGCTCAGGCGTCGGAGCCAGCCACCAAACAGGCTGGACCGCTCTCGTGGCCAAAATGTGCCGCCAGCTCCACACATTCCAAAAAAACATCTGAACTCTGGACCGCGCCTGTCCTCGGGCGCCGCCTCGCATATCAAAGCTCGAGCCGTCTTAAAAAAACCTATGTGTTCTCTGTGAACTCTGTGGTCAATCCTTCGCAAAAACCCCGCATCAAACCCCTTTCGACACAGCCGACCTCTCGCGGTTCAACCACACGCGGGCGATGCCCTTCATGCGAGTGAGGATGTAATAAACCGTCTGGCTGCGCTGGCGGACGAGTTCCGCGCCCACGATTTTTGGCACGAAGTCCGCCGGCACCTCCATGATCTCCTCCGGCGTCAGACCATCCAGCCCCTTGCAGAGAATTGCCGTCATCGCCTTCGTGAGCGTCTGAACCTGCGGCCCCAGCGTGATGCGGAATGTACAGGCGCGCTGCGGGTATACTTTCAAAAACACGCCGACCGTGTCGGTGCATTCCTCGTCCTTGCGGATGTCCTCGAGATCGAAGGTTTCCCCATCGCGCGGCCCTTGTTTCATAGCGGAGGCCGCATACGAGATGAGCGACTCTCGCTTTTCGGCATCCGGCAAGGACTCGAAGAGCGCGATGATTTGATTGAGCTTACCGGGATACACAGCGTTCGCTAGCCTCTCTCGATCGGAGCCCCAACGCGGTTGCCCCACTCGGTCCAAGATCCATCGTAGTTGCGGACATTTTTGTAACCGAGGAGATAGGTAAGAACAAACCAAGTGTGGCTCGAGCGCTCGCCGATGCGGCAGTAGGCAATGACATCCTGTCCGGGTTGCAGACCCGCCTCGTCCTCGTAAATCTGACGAAGTTCGTTCACGCCTTTAAAGGTGGAGTCATCCTTCACAGCCATCTTCCAAGGAACACTGGCCGCGCCAGGGATGTGACCGCCGCGCAGAACGCCTTCTTGGGGATACTCCGGCATGTGAGTGACCTCGCCGCGAAATTCCGCCGGCGAGCGCACATCGATGAGCGCCATACCAGCACGGCTCTGGGCGAGGGCCTGATCGTAAAACGCGCGGATCTCCGCATCGCAGCGGATTTCCAGTGGCGTGTAGTGGCCATGCGCGAAATGCGGCACGGCACGCGTGAGATGCCGACCCTCAGCGACCCACTTGTCGCGCCCGCCGTCCATGATTTTCACCTTCGTGTGACCAAAAAGCCGGAACACCCAAAGCGCATAGCAGGCCCACCAGTTCGACTTGTCTCCATAAAAAATGACGGTTGTGTCGTTCGAAATGCCATTGCGCTCGCACAATGCTGAGAATTGCTGCGGAGTGATGTAATCGCGGATCGTCTGGTCCTGCAAATCCGAGCGCCAGTCGATATGCACTGCACCCTGAATATGCCCGGTGTCGTAGAGTAAGATGTCCTCGTTGCTTTCGACAATTCTGACATGTGGATCGGCAAGGTGTCCTTCAACCCACTCGGTGGTGACCAAGGCTTCGGGATGCGCGTAGCTTTTTTCGCTCATATCCGGTCAAAATAAAGATTATCCGCCGCTGTGCAAGCCAGACGGGAACCAATCTCCAAAAAGGCAACGCACAACTCAAAATTCGAATTGGCCATAGCTGTCTTTCACATTGGCGATTTCAAAAGCAGTGTGCTTAAGTCTCCTCTCCATTAGATGTTTTATTTTGTCTTCCATAATGACACGCAGGAAGGCCCATACGCGACAGCGGATGTCAAACGCCTGCTTCGCGAGGGACGCTACGCCCCCGAGAACCTGTGTTGGCGCGAAGGCTGGGAGGAATGGCGACCGCTCTCATCCGTGATCGGCATGGTGGCAAAATCCACCGCCTTGGGGGAAGACGTCCAATCCGCCGAGAGCGGGCCCTCCTCTCATGAAGCCAAATTTCCCGAACCGCCAGTTCCTTGGAAGCATGAACGGACTGGCCATGTCGAGAAATACGTTGCTCTTTTGGTGGTCCTTGTTTTGTTGCTGGGAGCAATCTCCCTCGTTCTCACTCTCCTCCTGCTCGATTCAAAATCCGACAATCAGCAGCAGGTGAAACCAACCGTTTCGCAAGGCGAATTGGAACGCGCTCTGCTTGAGGCAAGCATCTCGCTGCGCGGCCCACAACCGCCGGATGAAATCCGAACATGGGTGACCTACGAAGACACCGCAACAAGCCGCCCAACGGCAGTCTTGCGGGCAAATATCCTCATATATCCAGAATCAATGGTCGCCGATATGCTGCGCCCCCCAACCACTGGCGGCGCCTCAGAAATGATGTTCCGCCTCCAATCCTCGCTGCCTCCACCATGGCGTGAAACCATCACCGACTCAAATGGCGTTGCTAATATCAGCGGCCTTAAGCCCGGCAAATACATCATCATCGCCTTCGGCCAAAAAGCCGGCCAAGGCCAACCCGAGAAATACATTTGGGTCGCCAGGCGCGAAATCGACGAGCACCCCTCCCAGTCCCTCGTCTTCTCCGAAAAAAACGCCAACACCCCAAAGAGCGTCGATTTCATCGTCATCGAATAACACCCCTCACCGCGCTTTGCTGTCGAATGCATCCCGCAGGGCGTCGCCGAGAAAATTCAGTGCCAGCAGCGTGAGAGCCATCGCTGCCGCCGGAAAAACGAGGAGCCACCAGAAGCTGCGAACAGGATTGATCGCGCCCGCACCGTCGGCCAGAAGAGAACCCCAACTCGCCTGCGGCGCCTGAATGCCAAGCCCCAGAAAACTGAGGAACGACTCGTCGATGATGACTGCGGGAATCGTGAGGGTGAGGTAAACAAGAATGATGCCTGCAAGATTCGGCAGCAGGTGGCGGGTCAGGATTTTGACATGCGACTGCCCAAGCGCGCGGGCTGCTGTGACAAACTGGCGTTCCTTGAGAGAGAGCACCTGTCCGCGCACGATGCGGGCCATCGTGAGCCATTCGATGAAACCCAGCGTGATAATCAAAATTGCAATGCGGGATGACTCCACCAGCCACCCGAGTCCCCCCCGGTTCGCCCACTCTTGAAGCCCGGCATTGAACGCATTGATCGCAATCAGAATGAAAATCAGCCGGGGAACCGAGTAGAGGATGTCCACGAAGCGCATCATGAGTGCATCGGTGCGGCCACCGGCATAACCCGCAACCAGCCCCCACGCGGTACCGATGAAAAGACTCACCACCGCCCCGCACAGACCAACTAGAAGCGAGATGCGGCCACCGGCCAGAACACGGTAAAGCAAGTCACGTCCATTTAGATCCGTGCCGAAGGGATGCTGCCACGATGGCGGCGCGTATTGGTTCGGACCGGGGTCGCCAAGAGCGGATGGCAGAAAAAACGGCCCTGCGACACAGGCGAGAACCATGAATGTTAGAAACACCGCCGACAGCACGGCTGCGGGATTTTTTTTGACTCGCTGAAGGACACGTGGATCAAGCATGGGATTTGATTCGCGGGTCAAGGAACCCGTAGGCCAGATCGACGAGGAGATTGAAAAAAACCAGCATCG
The DNA here is from genome assembly GCA_044344595.1 of Terrimicrobiaceae bacterium. Taxonomy (GTDB): domain Bacteria; phylum Verrucomicrobiota; class Verrucomicrobiia; order Chthoniobacterales; family Terrimicrobiaceae; genus UBA967. The sequence continues at coordinate 9,513 of JBIJCR010000041.1, read as the reverse complement.
CACAATAGACGATCACCATCCCGCCAAGAAGGAATCCATCGCGATTCAGGATGGAGTGCACAAAAAACCCTCCCGCGCCGGGGATGTTGAACACGGTTTCGACGACGATGGATCCGGTGAGCAGGTGTGCAGCCAGCGGCCCCAGATACGAAACCACGGGCAGAACGGCGATGCGCAACGCGTGGCGATAGACGACAGTGGATTCCCTCAGCCCTTTCGCCCGTGCCGTCCGCACAAAATCCATCTGCAGCGTCTCCACCATGCTCCCGCGCATGAGGCGCGCGATCACTGCCGCCGCCGGCGCAGCCAGCGTGAGAGCAGGAAGAATCAAATGCGAAAACCCACCCCAGCCCCCGGCCGGCAGCCATCCGAGCGTGAGGGCAAACACGAGGATCAAAAGTGGGCCGATGATGTAAGACGGCAACGAAATCGCTGCCAGGGCCAGAAACATCGCCCCGAAGTCCCGCCAGGTCTGGCGGTGCATAGCCGCCAGCGTGCCAATCCAAACACCCGCGAAGGTCGCGAGCAAAAAGGCCGCCCCCCCGAGCACGAGCGTGACTGGCAATGTCTGCGCGAGGATTTCATTCACCGAGCGGTTGCGATACTTCGTGGAAAGTCGCAGGTCGCCGCGCAACAAGTCTCCAATGTAGCCTGTGTATTGCTGCCACAGCGTCCCATCGAGTTTGTATTTCGCCAAAAGCTGCTTCTCGATCGCCTCCGGAATCTTTCTCTCCCCGTCAAAAGGCCCGCCCGGCGACGCCCGGATCAACAGAAAAGTAATCGACACAACACAGAACAAAACGACAAGCAGCGAAACAAGGCGTTTAAATAGGACAGCAAGCATGGTGCGCAGGCCTCGGGGTTACTTTTTCAGGCTTTGCCTCAACCCCGCAAAGCCTGCCTGACGGCGGCGATGATACGGTCTTGGTCTTCTTCGGTCAGGTAAGGATTGAGCGGAAGGCTGAGGACCTCGCGTGAGGCGGACTCAGCTGCGGGGAAATCGCCGTATTTGTAGCCCAGCGGGGCGAAGACCGGTTGCTCGTGGAGACACTTCGGGTAGTAAACAGCAGTAGGGATTCCGAGCACTTTGAGTTTCTCGGCGAGGGCGTCGCGGTCTGGCACGCGGATTGTGTATTGAGCGTAAACATGGGTGTTCCCATCGCGGATGGCAGGGGTCGCGCAGACATCGCGGAGTTTTTCGGAGTAGCGGGCGCCAATACGGTTGCGGGCCTCGACCTCGGCGGCAAAACCAGGCCACTTGGCGAGCATGATGGCGGCCTGCAGCGTGTCGAAACGGCCGTTCATTCCGACGAGGTCGTGGTAATGGCGACGAATGCCGCCGTGCGTGCGGATGGCTTTCATTTTCACAGCGAGGTCGTCGTCGTTTGTAAAAAGCGCACCGCCCTCGCCATAGCAGCCGAGCGGCTTGGCGGGGTAGAAGCTCGTGCTGGCGATGTGGGTGACATTGCAGCTTTTCACACCATGGCGCATGGCTCCGAAACTCTGTGCGGCGTCTTCGATGACGGTGAGACCGTGTTTCGACCCGATGGCATTGATGGCATCGTAGTCAGGCATCTGACCGAAGAGGCTCACGGGCAAAAGCGCTTTCGTGGCAGGCGTGATGGCCGCCTCGATTTGCTCAACGGCGATATTGAAATCCAAGGGGTCTATGTCCACAAAGACTGGCTTTGCGCCGACCTGCGCAATGACTTCCGCCGTGCTGATCCATGTGAACGGAACCGTGATGACCTCATCGCCGGGCCCGATCTCCAGCGCGCGCAGGGCTATTTCCAGACTGTCCGTGCCGCTGGCCACCGTGATGGCATGACGAGACCCCACATAATCGGCGAGGGTGTTTTCCAGCGCATCGACCTCGGGCCCCATAATGAAGCGTCCGTGCTCAAGCACGCTCTCGATCGCTTCGTGGATGGCGGGCTTGAATTTGAGATACTGGGTTTTGAGATCGATAAAATCCATGACTCGATTTAGCACTTCCTACGCAGGGAGGAAATACACCAAATCACCCTTGGATTATTTCACTGGTGGGATTTTTGAAAAAAATCGTCAAAAGCTGAGCTCCGAGTCTACCTCAATGTCTTTTATTGGCAGATTCGCATGAAGGCTTTTGTTTTGCAGAAGGGGCTGATCTGATCGGACGTCATGGATTTTCTCCTCTTTCTCATCGGCACGGATGAGCCGCTCGAAGGTTACTGGGAGCGTCTGGACGATGCCTTTGCAGGTTGCCTGATCCAGATCGAAAAAAGTGGCACGGATTTCACTGGCCGCATTGTTTCACTGCCACAATCCATGGCCGAGGCGGGCTGGCGCATTGGCGAACCCAAGTGGCAAGACATCCGGCCCGCAGGTCAATCCCGCTGGCTGATTCGGGATTTGCGTAAGCACTTCGACACGCGCACCGGACGCGTCGTCGGAATCGACCTTCAGGAATACAACCTTTCGCTGGCCGCCGGGGGACGCCTCCGCCTCCACGCCGGCAGCCTCCCGATGTTTCCTGTTCAATCGTGGAAACGCATCACTACCCCTTGTCAAAAATAAAATTCATTTTGAATTGAACTTCTCGGCCGCTCGTGAAAGGCTATTCCCCGATGAACCTCGCCGCACCGCCTGTTCATGAAACGCAAGCCACCGATACAGCTTCCTGCGAGCACTTCGAAAACACGCTCGTCGAGGTCTTTTCCGAGCTGGCCGATCTCTTCGGCAATCCCCGCTCCCACGGTGAGATCTACGGCATACTCTTTGCCTCGCCCGAGCCGCTGACGATGGATGACATCTCCGCGCGCCTTGGCATCAGCAAAGGATCCGCGAGCCAGGGCCTTCGCGCATTGGAGACGCTGGGAGCCATCGAGCGCGACGCCAGCACACGCACCGCCACCTACGCAGCCAAGCTCGAGCTGAAAGTCCTCATTTCCGGCTTCGTCCGCCAGCGCCTGCTGCCCCGCCTCGACTTCAGCAAAGCCCAACTCGCCACGCTCAAGCCCCTTCTTCCCGGCCTGCCCACCGAGCACAGCGCGGACTACCAACTCCGCCTCAAGCGCGTCACCCAATGGCACGACCGAGCTCTGCGCTTCCTCCCGCTCGCTCAAAAACTCCTCAATACCGCCTCGAAGTTCCCCACATCGATAGACTAGAAAACCGCGTGCCGGAAACGCTACCACCCGAGACTCTCCGCCATGGAACGGCCCATGAAGCCGCGACCAAAGGCGGCAGCATGGGTTGAAATAATCAGCCCATCGGCTAAAAAAGCGCCCCATTTCGCCACCGACCCCTGTGTTTTCATCCCGAAAACGGATTTTAAGACAGGAGGGTAGGATGGAGATGATTGACAGGAAAGGCTTTGGCTTTTGTTTGATATCGCACAAATCATTTCAAACCCATCGTATCATAAACAAATCATCCTCTGTGTTCTATGTGCGCTCTGTGGTTAATTCTGCTGTATTCGGGTTCATAGAGACACCGCTACAAACTCGCCACTGCATCACGCCGTAACCATTTATAGCGCAATTGGATAGATACCCGTTCTCCCTTTCGAAATCTCTGCGTTCTCCGCGCCTCCGCGAGAAAAACCTTTTCCCCGAATGCCCTCAACCCGCCGCGTCCTCTCTACCGACCTCGCCTGCACCGATTACGAGTCCCTCGGCGCGCACCTCCTGACCCGTTCTCGGCAGCCCAACCCCTACGCCGTCGATTTTTCCAACACCCACATCGTCACCATGCGGCGACACAATCCCGCATTTGCCGCCACCACAGCCAGCATCGACCTCTTCGTCCCTGATGGCATGCCTCTCATCTGGTGCCTGAACCGCCAAGACGCGGCCCTTCAAGACCGCGTTTATGGGCCTACCTTCATGCGAAAATTCCTAGCCACCTGCCCATCCACATTCTCTCACTACTTCCTCGGCGGCAACCCAGAATGCGGAAAAAAACTCTGCGAGCGCCTGCTCCAGATCAATCCCCAACTGAATATTGTAGGCTTCCAGCAAGGCTACTTCTCCCGCGAAGAAGAATCCTCCATTTTTAACGATATCTTAATTCGTCGCCCCGACTTTATCTGGATCGGCCTCGGCACGCCAAAACAGCAAGAACTCCTCCAACGCCTCAAACCCCTCCTCTCCAAAGGCATCCTTCTCGCCGTCGGCTTCGCCTTCGATGTCAATGCCGGCACCAAACCCGATGCTCCCGCCTGGATGCAACGCGCAGGCCTCACATGGGCCTACCGCCTCGCCACCGAACCCCGCCGCCTTGCCGCCCGCTACCTGAAGTGGAACTCCCTTTTCCTGTACTACCTACTGAAAATTTAACCATGGAGGGCACGGATGAGCAAGGATAAAGAGGGGCTTGGATACAGTCGCCGCGCAAATGGGGCGGCGAAAAAACAAGCCTCCTGCAAGCGAGCTTGCGTGAGTTTCGATTTTTCTCAGCCAATCCCACGTTCCGGGATCAGCCATTCCACCCAAGCAATCTACGAGTAGTCTCACACCCCATTCTTCCCATCCGTGTTAATCCTGAAAACGGATTTTTAGACAGGAGGGCAGGATGGAGAGAATTGACAGGAAAGGCTTTGGCTTTTGTTTGATATCGCAGAAATCATTTCAAACGCATCGCATTATAAACAGATCATCCTCTGTGTTCTCTGTGGTTAATTCTGCTGTATTCGGGTTAATCAGTGTAATTTGACTCGCTCGTTCCCTCTCGCTCTCCCTTCGGGCTAACCTTCGGTTGATCTTCGACTTGCATCGCACCCGATGCTGTGCCCCCGCAGGGGCCAACTTTCAGTTGCTCTTCCTTCGGCTTTCCCAAGCCTTCGGTTCTCGCATCCGCCCTGATGCTCGATTGTAGTTAAATAAAACTCTGCTGTGTAAAAAGATAAAACTTGTTAGTTAGGAGACTCGGAGCCAGCTGAAAACCACAAACAAAGTTTGTCTCTTGGACGAGCAATCCCGGAATTCTTCGAAACCCCACGAACGTCTAGCCAACCCCAGCACTCACAGACCGCCGCTACAAGGCCCGCCATCAGCCACCAAAAGTCAAACTGGATTCGCATAGCACATAGAAAAAAACCACTCCTGTTCCCATGCAACTCGAGCCACTCCATCCCATTCAGATTCAGCGATTCCGCGAAATGACTTTCGCTGAAAAGTGGGCCGTCGCCCAAGGATTGTGGCTCATGGCCCGTGACGCCCGTTTGGCGGCGAGCCGTCGCGCAAATCCGCATTTCACCGAAGAAGAACACCAAAAATCCGTTGCCCGTGAATTCGCCAGAACCAGAACCTAATCTCCTTGCCCTCTTCGTGCGTCCCATCCACGATGCCGGCCTCCGCTACATTATTGCTGGATCGGTCGGTTCCATGCACTATAGCGAGCCTCGACTCACGCTTGATATTGATATCCCTTTACTTGTCAGTCTCAATGACATCCCCACGCTCTTATCTCTTTTTCAAGAACCCGCGTATTATTGTCCGCCTGCCGATGTGATCGCCTCGGAAATTGCTCGCGACTGCCGTAGCCACTTCAATGTAATCCATATCCCGACAGGGCTTAAAGCAGATTTCTACCCCGGCAATCGCGATTCCACCTTCGCATGGGCTTGGCAAAACCGACTTGTCCAACAAACACTACACGGTGCGATCCACATTGCCCCAGCCGAATACATTATCCTCTGGAAAATGATTTTTTACAAAGAAGGTAAAAGCGAAAAACACCTGCGCGACATCCAACGCATTCTGGACATTCAACCCGTTCTTCCGCACCAAGCCTTCCTAAACGAGGCCATAAAAACCCACACCCTCACAGAGATCTGGTCCACATTCCAACGCCCATCCCTGTAGCGGTGCGTCTATGACCGCCAAAAGTCGCCCCAACCCCGGCGTCATAGACCGCCGCTACAAAGCCCGCCACCGACACGTCACGCCGGAGCCGCGTAGCGCGTGGCGGAATTAGAAAATCTTCTCCTGTTCCTCCTGTCTATCCTGCAATCCTGTTTAAAAGAGCTTTCCCACCCATTCAGGCATGTCTCAAAACCCCATTCACAACCCCCACGACAAGCTGACGAAGACCACTTTCTCGGATATCCCTACCGCTGTCGCGTTTCTACAAGAACACCTCGAGCCTGGCATCTCGAATAGCATCGATTGGGCCACGCTCCGCGTTGAGAGCGGCACTTTTATTGCTGAAGAATTTGCCGCTTCCGAGAGCGATCTGCTCTACACTGCCACCATCAATCAGTCCAAAGCTTTCCTTTACATTCTTTTCGAACACCAGAGCACCGACGACCGCTGGATCGCCCTCCGACTTCTCGCCTACATGGTTCGCATCTGGGAAAAAGCCCTGCGTGCTGACTCCTCGCTCAAAAAACTCCCTCCCATTGTCCCCATCGTGCTGGCCCAGAGCAACAAGCTTTGGCAGGCGCCCGTTCGTTTCTCCGACCTCATCGAGGTTCCCTCCAATCTCGCCAACGAGCTCGCTGCCCATACGCCAGATTTTTCCTACCGCCTCGTCGAACTCTACCGCATTCCATTCGATAAAATCCTCGGCACGCCGATGGGTATCCTCACCATGCGAGCCCTCAAGGCCGAACGCATTGGCGCACTCTTGGATGATCCCGTTTGGGACGAACCCCTTCTCACACAGCTCCCCCCATTTGCCATCGAGATGCTTCTCCGCTACATCCTACGAGCCGATATTGACAAAGATCAATTCCTCCGCAAAATTAAAAACATCACCAACCAAAGTATCCAATCATCCGCTATGACACTCGAAGAACAATTCCGTCAAGAAGGCCGTCAAGAGGGACGCCGCGAGGAACAAATCCACTCCAAGCAGCAATCCGTCATGGAAGTTTTGGAGACCCGTTTCGAGCAAGTGCCCGAAGGCCTGATAGAAGCCATCGAAAACATCAACGACCTCCCCAAACTGACTCAACTTCTGGCCAGTGCCGCCCGTTGCACAGACCTCGAAGCCTTCGCCGCGAGCCTATAGCAGCGCTCTCTGAGCGCCGAAAATGCCTCTGAAAGACGCTCATAGACCGCCGCGACAACCCCGGCAGCCACAGACGAGCCCCCGCTATAATTACCAACTACCAGTTACCCTCCACTCATTACTTCTTTTTCTCGCCGCCTACAAGGACCGCCACCAGTTACCTCTCCTCCCCGTTAGCGGACTTGTCAAGCCGGAGCCGCGTAGCGCGTAGGCGGATTCTATAAATTGACTCGCTCGTTCCCTCTCGCTCACCCTTCGGGCTAACCTTCGGTTCTCGCATCCGCCCTGATGCTCGATTGTGGGTAAATAAAATGCTTGTGGGTAAAAGGGTAAAACTTTTTAGTAAGGAGACTCAGAGCACAGCGGAGAACAAAGTTTGCCTGTTGGACGAGCAATCCCGGAATTCGGAGGAACGCACTGGATATGGCATTTTGTTATTGAAAATCAGACTCAATATGTCTAATTTACTTGAATGATCTCGCGGGCCAGAATACAAAAGTCTATTGTTCAAGGGCTCGCGCGCCATCCTGCGGTTGCTCTTTTGGGGCCGCGCCAGTGCGGCAAGACAACTTTGGCGCGGCAAGTAGCCGCTCGAGAGGGTGCGAGAATCTTTGATTTGGAAAATCCAGATGATGCTGCCGCTCTGGAAAATCCCATGTTGGCACTGGAGAGTTTGAAGGGCTTGGTGGTTTTGGATGAGGTGCAGCGACGGCCGGAACTTTTTCCCGTTTTGCGGGTCTTGATGGATCGAGAGTCCGCCCCGGCAAAATTTCTTTTACTCGGCAGTGCCTCGCCGTTTTTAGTGCGGAGTGTCACGGAGTCCTTGGCTGGCAGGGTGGCTTTTATTGATTTACAGGGTTTCTCGTTGGATGAAGTGGGAGTGGCTGATCTTTCCCGATTATGGGCAAGAGGCGGCTTCCCGAGGTCTTTTCTCGCGGAGGATGAAAATTCCAGCCATGGCTGGCGGCGGGATTTTATCCGCACTTTTATCGAAAAAGATTTCTCAACGCTTGGGCTCGGAGCCACTCCCTCGGGGCTTGGCAGGCTCTGGCAGATGGCAGCCCACTATCATGGGCAGACATTGAATGCCTCGGAGATCGGGCGCGCACTGGGGGAATCGTATAAAACCGTGCAGCGGCATTTGGAGCTTTTGGAGGGGGCGTTTATGATCCGTCTTCTCAGACCTTGGTTTGAAAATATTGGCAAGCGGTTGGTAAAAAGCCCTAAGCTGTATGTGAGGGATAGCGGGTTGTTTCATTCCCTGCTCGGGATTGGGAACCATGAGTCCTTGCTGGGTCATCCAAAAATCGGGGCGAGTTGGGAGGGGTTCGCACTGGAGCAAATTCTTGCCAGGCTACCGAAAATGGATGCGTGGTTCTGGGGCACACAGGGGGGGGCGGAGTTGGATTTATTGATTCAGCCGAATGGCAAAAGGATCGGATTTGAGTTCAAGGTGGCGGATGCCCCAAAAATGACGAAGTCTCTTTCCATCGCGCAGAACGATCTTGGCTTGCACAAATTATTGGTGGTAAAGCCAAGAGGTCATGGATATCCGCTGGAAAACAACATTCGGGCGGCATCCTTGGACGAGGCGCTGGAATTTTGCGACGCCATTGCATCCGGACAACTTTGATGGTTGAAATATCGGTGATCTTTTTGTCCTTCCATCAATTGACTCGCTGCACTCACCCTTCGGGCAAACTTCATTTGTCGTTCTCCGCTACGCTCCAGGGTGTGTATAAAATTCCCTCCTGTCTATCCTGTTCCTCCTGTCATCCTGTCTAAAAATTCCCTCCTGCACCCAGGCAACTCGAGCCTTTTTAGCCTCTCAGCCTTTCTTTCACAACACCAGAAGCAAATCATTAAAATTTACCATTCATATTATTACATAACCATCTGTTTTTTCGATAGACAGGTCTATTATTTTCGATAGACTCGTCTATCAAATATCCGATTCATGATATTGCCAAGCTACGAGCGTGCTTTTGTTGCGGATTTGGAAGAGCGTTTCCGTTCTCGCGAGGCGCTCATCCAAGTCTTGATAGGACCGCGCCAAGTCGGCAAGACCACTGGCGTGAAGCAACTTTTGGAGCGCCGCCATGCCCCCTTTTGTTATGCAAATGCGGATGATTTGCTGGTCAGCGATAGAACTTGGTTGCTGGAGCAATGGCAAAAAGCCCTTGCACTCGGCGACGGGTCCTTGCTGATCATCGATGAAATCCAAAAAGTGCCAAACTGGGCCGAAACCATCAAGGGCCTGTGGGACTCACAACCCGCGCGCTTACAGGTTCTCCTCTTGGGATCGAGTGCGCTTCAGCTCCACGGCGGCTTAAAAGAAAGCCTCGCCGGCCGCTTCGAGTTGACCCGCGTCATGCACTGGCGATATGCCGAGTTGCGCCATGCCTTTGGCTACGATCTCACGCGCTACCTCACCTTCGGAGGTTACCCCGGAGCGGTTCCCTTTGAAAACGATGCCGAACGCTGGTATGCCTACATGAAGGAATCCATCGTCGAAGC
>JBIJCR010000132.1:0-5415 GCA_044344595.1 Terrimicrobiaceae bacterium | reverse complement strand
GGAGATTGAACGAAAAGCTCTCCCCCTGTAACAACCAACCAACCCTCTGCAACCATCGCTTATTTTAACCGGCCAGTGGTCTGAAAATCGGGGCCACCTCAGAGGCCGGTCGAATCTGCCGCGAGGATTTGAATGAACTCATCACCGCCTTCGTGCAGGAAAAATCCACACTGGAACGCGGCATGTTCGATCAGGAACTCGTGCCTGAGGAACTCACGCAAGTTCGCATGGGCAAGATCGTGAAGGAGGCTTACCCGCATCTTGGCGAGGAAGATCAAGAAGCCGTCCGGCAACATGCCATCGCTGCGCTGAACATCGTGCAGGAAGCCAAGAAGAGCCTTCTGAAAGAGGAGTCCGACTGGACCTCAAATACGGCCCTGATTGAGGGAGTGAAGAAATTCGCCCTCAGCGTCAAGGAGCTCGATATCGACCTCATCGACCGCATCAATCCCTTTGGCGAAGCCTATGCCATCCTATCGAAAACCATGGGCGAGGAACGGCTCAAGCAGGTTGCGGAGGTCATTGCCGCCAAGCGCGTGAGCCTCACCATCGAAGAGGCGCGTGAACTCGCAAAACGCGCCGTGCGTTTTAAAGCCGAAAAAGGCCGTCTCCCCTCGCTCACTGCAATGGACCCATGGGAAAAGCGAATGGCGGAGGGTGTGGCCTATCTGCAGCGAAAGGCGAAGGAGGATCGAAGTGAGTAAAAACATCACAAACGAAGATCTCGAACTGCTCGACGAACTCGGCGTGGAGCCGGAAGCCTCGCAGGCTGGCGGCCTCTCGCCCCGCGAGCAAAGGATCATCGCAGGCTTTGAGGAAATCCTGCGATTCTTCGAGGAAAACGGCAACCTCCCCCGACACGGTGAAGGCCGCAACATTTTCGAGCGCCTCTACGCCGTGCGATTGGACAGCATCCGCCAATCGGCGGAGTGCCTATCCCTTCTCGAAGGATACGACAAACACGGTTTATTGAATGCCACGCCTCAAGAGGGCTCAGCGACGCGCCTGCGCGAGGAGCCAGATGACGACAAACTGCTGGCCGAGTTGGGAGTCGATACAGCGGCAGATGTCACGCGCCTCGTCCATGTGCGCTCCCATGGGGAAATCAAAGCAGCGGAGGAGGTCGCAAAACGAGACCGGTGCCCCGACTTTGACAGGTTCCAGCCATTGTTTGAGAAGGTGCAGGCCGAACTGAGAACTGGACTTCGGCAAACGCTGAAATACCAGGACAACGCCGAGGTCAATGCAGGCGACCTTTTCATTCTCGACGGCCAAAAGATTCTTGTCGCCGACATGGGCGAGCCATTTTTAAGCGATTACGGCCGTCCAGATCGCAGGCTCCGTGTGGTCTATGACAATGGAACCGAAAGCGACCTCCTGGTGCGCTCTCTTCAAAGAGCCCTCAACAAAGACAAGGCCAGCCGCCGCATCGTCACCTACGATCTCGGCCCTCTTTTTTCGGGAGAGGCGGGAGAAGGTGACCTTTCGACCGGCCACATCTATGTGCTGCGAAGCCTTTCGGAGAATGAGTTCATCGCCGAGAACCGGGCGGTGATCCACAAAATTGGCGTCACCGGAGGCGATATAAAAACCCGCGTCTCCAACGCCAAAAAAGACCCCACATTTCTACTGGCGAATGTCGAGATCGTGGCGTCCTACCAACTCGCCAACATTAACCGGAAAAAAATCGAATCCCTTCTCCACGGCTTCTTCGCATCCGCTCGTCTGGACCTCGAATTGAAAGACCGCTTCGGCATTGCCGTGGAACCTCGCGAGTGGTTCTTAGTCCCTCTACCGGTGGTCGAGGAAACCATCCAAAAGCTCATCGAAGGAACCATCGGCGATTTTCAATACGATCCGAAAGCAGCTAAGATTATCCCGAAAACGGATTTTTAGACAGGAGGGCAGGATGGAGAGGATTTACAGGAAAGGCTTTGGCTTTTGTTTGATATCGCACAAATCATTTCAAACGCATCGCATCATAAACAGATCATCCTCTGTGTTCTCTGTGCGCTCTGTGGTTAATTTTGCTGAATTCGGGATTATTCCTGTGAGGAAATAACCACACGCTCTGGGAAACTTTGGAAAGACATCATTACCAAAGATTTACACATTTTGGCAAACCCCAGATTTTATAAACCCGCAAAGCCCTGATCGGAAAATTACATTACCTAATACAAATGAGTATTTTACTGAATTAAAAGCATCAGACTCGCCAGTGTGTTGGGCCTATTCCGGCTTATTCCGGTAATTATTCGATTGGACATTCCGGTTTAATCCGGTATATATTCCGGCATCATGCAAACGGAGACCATTCAAATCACCTCGGAGTTGCTGGCTCTGATCAGTGAGGTTGACGAGTTCAAGGGGGCATGGCGCGCTCTGGGCACTCTCGCGCCTGAGCGCCTTAAGGCGCTGCGCCATGTCGCCACCATCGAAAGCATCGGCTCTTCCACCCGCATTGAGGGAAGCAAGTTGACCGACCGCGAGGTTGAGCGCTTGCTGGCCAACTTGGAAATCCAACGCTTCGGCAGCCGCGACGAGCAGGAAGTCGCCGGCTATGCCGAAGTGATGGAAACCATCTTCCACGCATGGGGAGACATTCCCATCGCAGAAAACTACATCAAACAGCTTCACCGAGACCTTTTGCGTCACAGCGATAAAGACGAGCGGCACCGTGGCGAATACAAGACCTTGCGCAATGATGTGGGAGCTTTCGACGGCGTCGGCAACATGATCGGCATCGTGTTCGAGACGGCTACCCCGTTCGACACGCCGCGCCGCATGGCAGAGTTGGTGAAATGGTTGAATGATGCCCGCGAGTTGAAGCGCATTCACCCGCTGCTGATCGTCGCCGTGTTCATCGTCACCTTTCTGGAAATTCACCCATTCCAAGACGGCAACGGCCGATTGAGCCGCATCCTGACCACACTCCTGCTATTGCAGGCTGGCTATGCCTATGTGCCGTATTCCTCACTGGAATCCGTAATCGAGAACAGCAAAGAAAGCTACTACCTCGCCTTGCGGCAGACACAGAGCACTATCCGCAGTGAGGCTCCGAATTGGCAGCCATGGCTTATTTTTTTCATGCGAGCCATTCAGCAACAGAAACGCCGCTTGGCGGTAAAGGTGGAGCGCGAAAAAAATACCCTCGCCGTCTTGTCGAATCTGGCCGTTAGAATTCTGGATTATGTGCGCGACCACGGCCGCGTCACGACCCGCGACATCGTGCGCGAAGCTGGCGCAAGCCCGAATACACTCAAAGCAACCTTCAAGTCACTCGTCGAAAAAGGCCTTCTGGTGCGCCACGGCGGCGGCCGATCCACCTGGTATTCGCTGCCGTAATTCGAAACGGCATAAAAATGTGACTGATGAAAGCCTCTGCCGATCGCATCAAAGAAATAGAGGCGGAGCTTCATGATCTGGAAGCTCGCAGGCAGGGATTGCTTGAAGAAATGCGCGAAATTCGCAGTGCAGAGGAATCTCCTGAATTGCCACTCGGCAAAGGCACGCCAGGCACCAATGAAGAAAAGATCGATTTGTTCCTGAGCCTCTTTGGTGCGCGCCGGTCTGTTTATCCGAAACTTTGGATCAACCTGCGAAAGGGCTCGAAAGGGTATTCGCCAGCCTGCAGCAATGAATGGGTTGACGGAGTCTGTGAAAAGCCACGCGTTAAATGCTCTGATTGCCCGAACCAGAATTTTCCACCGCTCGATCATTCGGCAATTCACTCTCACCTCATCGGACGCCACACCATCGGAACCTATGCGATCCGCGAGGACGACAGTTGTATTTTTCTGGCAGCGGATTTCGATGGCGATGGGTGGATGCAGGATATCGAGGCCTACCGCCGCGCAGCAGAACAAATGGGGATTTCTGTTGGCATGGAGCGTTCGAGATCAGGCAACGGCGGTCAGGAACTAGGGGTCAGGGTTCATTTTCTTTCATTTATAGGTTCGGCGTGTTGGTTTTATCTGATGGCGTAGCCTTATTTTCAGGTGGATTTTGAATGAAAATGAACACTGACCCCCAGTTCCTTACCGTTGAGGTCGGTCTCCGTTGAAATCCCATCCACGCTGGTGTAGCCGTTGTCGGAGTTGGCCGTGTAGTGCGCGGTCATGCCGTTGTCGCTCACCCATTGGCGATTACCCACGGCGTCGAATTGGTAGCCCACCGTGCGGGCGGTGCCGTATTTGGCTTCGATGAGTTGGTCCACCGCGTCGTAGTTGTAATTTTCCGTCAGCGGGTTCAGGATGCTTTGGGTTTTGCTCTTGCGGCAACAGTTGACTCGCTCGCTCCCGCTCGTCTCACCCTTCGGGCTGCCTGCAGCAGTCTCCCCCGAGCCCTCCCAGGCTCCAGTGGTCGCGACTTTGTCGAGCGTGTAGTCGATCTTGGCCAGCAAATCCAAGCCCCGGCGGTGCTCGAGGCCGATGAGCCGCTGGGCGGCATCGTAGCTGTAAAGCGCGCTCAGGCCGTTTTGACTCCTTCGCTCCCGTTCATGTCGCCCTGCGGGCTGCCTGCGGCAGTCTTCCCCACTGGTTCCCACCAGTAGGGGTTCGATATTTTTGGCTGTTGTAGCTCCCACGGGGTTGTATTCATACGATGCGACCGTGCCGCCATCAAGGCCGATTCCTGCGATTTGCCCGCGTGGCGTGTAGGTTTGCGCGACCACATTACCGCCGGGGTAGGTCGTAGAGGCCATGCGTTCCATGAAAAATATGTGAATGGGTGGGAACGACTCTTTCATTCGAGCATCAAAATGAAAGGAAATGTTGCCTGACCCCCAGTTCCCTGCTCGTGCCGAGTGCAAACCCGGTCGGCCGGTTGCGGCTGTCGTAGGTGCGGGTAAGAATGCGGCCTCCGAAGAACGCAGATGGAAACATTTCACCCGAGGGTTGCAGGTTCGCGTTGTAGCTAATCGTGCGCGTGCCAGTGGCGTCGGTCATCGATCCCAAGGCTCCGAATCGCGTGTAGGTCATCGTCACATCTGGCGTGGTGTCCGAATAATCAGTGAGCGTGAGGTCTCCGGCGGCGTTGTAATTGTAGGTTGTCGTGATCCCGCGTTCCCACATACGAGACGCAAGCCGCCCAGTCGCGGTGTAGGTGTAGCTGGTGCCTTTCCCGTCGGCGTATTTCTTACTCGTCAGGAATCCGCGCTGCGGATCGTAGTTCCACGTCGTCGTGGCGTTCCCAGCCTGACCGGTGCTCGTCATGGTCGCCATGCGGTTCTGCGCGTCGAACGTGTAGGTGACCTCATATTGCTGGCTGCCGCCCTGGTTGATGGCGTTTCCACGGAGGTCGTAGCCGGTGGTCGTGGAGCCTGTCAGAAATTTTGTGTTTGGGTCAAAAACTGAAAGGACAGGGAAATGACTAAAACAACGGAGACAAAAAAGAGAAGTGCAGATGAGATCATCG
>JBIJCR010000178.1:0-7986 GCA_044344595.1 Terrimicrobiaceae bacterium | reverse complement strand
CGCTTGCACTCGGCCCTCGGCTATAAATCCCCGCTGGACTTCGAATCCCCCCTGAACCATAAACCCGAATAACCAAAAAGCCCCTCCACGCGTTTTCGAGGAAAGATCATTATTCTGAAGACGGACAAGCAAGCGCGGTCACTTTTAGCTTCAACCGATCCAAGGTTACGAATTTGTAACATGCGATCCATTGCAATCGCAGTGGCTCACAATCATTGATCAGGGTGCACTTGGTGTGAGAATCAGTGCAACTGGAACAGGCGGGGGCAGCGCCTCCGCCTGTTTCACAACTCCGCCAAGCCCCAGGTTTTTATTCTTAGCAGCTCGTTTTTTGGCTGAAGAAGCAGGCAACACGAACCAAAATTCACGCCCTTTTTCTTTGTGACGAGATCGTAACATTCGCCCTGTTGCAGATTCGGGACAGGACTGCTGACCTACTGCGTCCAATGATTCGGAGTCCTCACACCATCCGCTTCAGACGCTTGATCCTTCACTGGGTATTGGGAGTCTCTGTCGCCCTGTCCGGCCGCTTGGCCGCGCAGGACACGAATCATTCTATCGATGAGGAACCGCCGCCGGTCGTGGATCCAGAGCCTCCGCAGACTTTTCTCATCCGTGAATTCCGCGTAGTGGGCTCGAAGACGCTTCCGACCGCCTCAGTAGACAAGGCGGTTTACAAACATCTTGGCCCGGGTCGCACGCCGGAGGATGTGGAAAACGCCCGCGCTTCCCTGGAGAAGGCCTACCACGACGAAGGCTACCAGACCGTTTCCGTCTCTGTGCCGCCTCAGGGCGTGAACACCGGGGTCATTGTGCTTCAGGTCACCGAGGCGACCGTCGGCCGCCTGCGCGTCAGGGGTTCCCGGTTTTTCGACATCGAGAGGATCAAAAAAATGACCCCGGCGCTCGTGGAGGGCGGCGTGCCGAATTTCAACGATGTGCAGCGCGACATCATCGCCCTCAACCAGACCGCCGACCTCCAAGTCACTCCCTCACTTGCCGTTGGAAAAACACCGGGAACTGTCGATGTGGAGCTGACGGTGAAGGACAAGCTCCCCCTGCACGGCAGCGTGGAGCTGAACAACCGCTACAGCGCGAACACGACGCCGCTGCGCCTCGACGCCTCGGTGCGCTACGACAATTTGTGGCAGATGGGACATACCATCGGCGCGGGCTTTCAGATCGCGCCGCAGCGCCCGAGCGACGCCCTCATTTTTTCCGGTTACTATATCGCCCGCACGCCATCCATCGACTGGGTATCGCTCATACTGCAAGCCACGCGCCAGAACAGCGAGGTCTCCACACTCGGCGGCACCGACTCGCTCGGAAACGGCGAAATCTACGGCGGGCGCTTTCTTTTCAACCTGCCTGCAAAGATTGGCTTCTACCACTCCGCCAGTATGGGCATCGATTACAAAGACTTCGCTCAAGATCTCGTCGTGGGCAACCAGACGGTTTCCAGTCCCCTCACCTACTGGCCATTCTCGATCAATTACAACGCCAGTTCGTTCGGCAAACACTACGAAACCGAGTTCGGTGCAGGTGTAACCTTCTCTTTTCGGGGAACGGGCACGCAGGAGGCGATTGATTTCGAGAACCGTCGCTACAATGCGAATGCGAACTTTTTCTACCTGCGCGGCAATCTGGCACACACACAGAAGCTGCCGTGGGATTTCCAACTCTTCGGCGAGGTGCAGGGCCAAGCAACGGCGAATCCGCTCGTGGATACCGAGCAATATAGTCTCGGAGGGCAATCCACCGTGCGCGGTTACCTCGAGTCGGTGGTAACGGGAGACAACGCCATCGCCGGCACGCTGGAATTCCGCACTCCATCGCTCCTAGGCTGGCTCCCGAAGGGCAACGAGTGGCGCTTCTTCGTCTTTATCGACGCCGGCTATGCCATGCTCAACGATCCCCTCCCCGAGCAGACCTCGACATTCAACCTCTGGAGTTACGGCGTCGGCACCAGCATTCGCCTCGTGGATCACATCAACGGCGATTTCTTCATCGGGATCCCGCAAGTCACGCAATCTCCCTCCGAGGCCTACCAACCGCTCTTTTCCTTCAGCATCTCCGCAGAACTCTAACCGCACGATATGAAAACAACCGCATTCATCCGAACAGCCCTTCTAGCCGCCACGGCCCTTGTTTCCGTCACAGCGAATTCCCACGCCTGGTGGAACAAAGACTGGACCGCCCGCAGACCGGTCACGATCGACACCACCAAGACCGGCTTTGAAATCAGCGATCCTGTCGGCACCGCCACCATCCTCCTGCGGCTCCACCAAGGAAATTTCGATTTCTCCACCGCCAAAGAAGACGGCACCGACATCCGCTTTGTCACAGAGGATGACAAGACACCACTCGAATCCCGCGTGGAAAAATGGGACGCCCTCATGAACGAAGGCTTCGTGTGGGTCAAGGTCCCCGAAATCAAGCCCGGAGCCCAAACCAAAATCTGGCTCTACAGCGGCAATGCGGAAATCACCGCCGATGAGGCCGCAGACCCCCTCGCTGCGCACGATACCGATACCATCCTCGCCTACAACTTCACCGCCGCGACTCCCAAGGACGCGACAAAAAATGCAAACAACGCCACCTCCGGTGGCACCCTCTCCGAAGGCGCGCTCATCGGCCCCGGCATGCGCCTACTCGGCAACACCGCGGCCAAGATTCCAGGCTCGGACACCCTCCGCTCCGATGCCGGTCAGCCCTTCACCCTCTCGACATGGTTGAAACAATCCATCCTCAACGAAAAAGGCGTTCTCTTTGATTGGGGTGACGACGACGCCCGCTTCCAGGTTGTTTTTCAAGCCGGTGCCCCGGTTGTGGTGATCAACTCCGTTTCCGGAACCTCCAAATCCACACCCGCCGATCCAATCGCTCCCAATGTCTGGAAGCACATCGCTGTGGTATCCGACGGTTCGAACACGAAACTCTATGTCGACGGCAAGGAATATTCCTCCGTCGCCGCTGGTCTGCCCGCCATCGTAGGCGAAGCCACACTCGGCGCGGATGCCGATGGCAAAAACGGACTCGTCGGCGAAATCGACGAGTTCAGCCTCTCGAAAACCGCCCGCCCCGCAGGCTGGGTGCAGCTGGCCTACACCGGCCAGGCCGGCAACGATGCCAGCACCAAGCTCGTTGCCCTTGGCGAAGTTGAAGGCGGAGCAGGCGGAGGAGGTCACGGCGGCGCCATGGAGCATGTGATGCTCTTCGGTGACATCGCCAAGAACATGATGTTCGACGGCTGGATCGCAATCGGCGTCTGCGTGATCATGATGGCTGCCGGCTGGACCGTTGCCGTCGTCAAATTCATCAACCTCGATAAAATCAAAAAAGGCAACGCGGAGTTCCAGCGCCTCTGGAAAGATGTCGCCACCGACCTCACGGCGATGGATCTCGACAACCCCGAATCCTCAAAGACCTTCGGCGGCAAGATTGGCAAAAAAGGCCTGACCCTCCTCGCCGACTCGCCCCTCTATCACATCTACCATGTCGGCTCGGAGGAAATCCGCCACCGCCTCGGCTTCGGAAAAAACAAGGGCCAAGGCCTCTCCGCCCGCTCGATCCAAGCCATTCGCGCTTCGTTGGATGCCGCCCTCGTGCACGAACAGCACCGCTTGGGTAACGGCCTCGTTTACCTCACCACCAGCATCGCCGGTGGACCCTACGTCGGCCTGCTCGGAACAGTCGTAGGTGTTATGATCACCTTCGCCATCATCGCCAAATCCGGCGAGGTGGATGTCAACTCGATCGCTCCAGGTATCGCCAGTGCGCTCCTCGCAACAACCGTCGGCCTCCTCGTCGCGATTCCGGCGCTCTTCATGTATAGCTTTCTGAATACCAGCATCAAAAACACAGTTTCCGCCATGCAGGTGTTCATCGACGAGTTCGTTGCCAAAGTCGCCGAATTCTACCCCACCCCGGGGGATGCCGCCCACATCGTCCCCATTCGCCAAATCCGCACCCCAGAGGAGGCCGCCCGCTACGAGGAGACCAAGAACGATGAGAATGCCGCCATCATGGACGGCCTCATCAAACATAAATAAACCACTATGGACGCCGGCGACGACAAATCCTACGACGACATCAATGTGACCCCGATGGTAGACCTCTACCTCGTGCTTTTGTTGATTTTTATCATCATGACCACAGCCGGCGTCCAGGGCGTGAAAGTCGATCTCCCGAAAGGCAGCAAAGCCCCCGCTCTCGGCGGCCCCAAGGGAAAATCGATCACCATCAACAACGAGGGCAAACTCTTCCTCGACACCGTGCCGGTGAGCATCGCCGAACTCGAAGCCAAGCTCAACGAGCACAAAGCCAAGGTGCCGGAGTTCCCCGTCGTCGTCCGCGGCGACCGCGCCACACAATACATGATGGTCATGGAAGTCCTCGATGTTCTCGGACGCCTCGACATCAAGCAAATCGGCCTCGCCACCCAAGGCCCCAAGTAACCCAAGACCATGCCCGACGAAGAAGAAGACGAGCCGAGTTTCTTTGCGAAGCACAAAATCAAGATCATCCTTGGTGGCATTCTTATCGTTGCGTTGGGCGTTTTCTTTATTGGCGCACCGAAATCGGCCCCGAAGAAAAAATCCTCCGGCCCGGTCATGATTTCCCTGCCGCCGCCACCACCGCCACCTCCCCCCCCGCCACCACCACCGCCACCGAAGGAACAACCACCCGAACCCGACACTCCCAAGGAGGAAAAATTCACACCCGAGGAGGCTCCGGAGCCCGAACCCCAAGCCGCACCCGAGCCTGCTCCCATGGGCACGAACATTGAGGGCAACGGCCCAGACGCCTTCGGCCTCGCCAAGGGCGGAGGCAGCGGCATGATCGGCGGCACAGGCACCGGAAAGGGCGCCAAGGGCTCGAAATTCGGAGGCTATGCCTCCCAAGTTCAAGGCTCCGTCGTCCAGGCCCTCCGCAACCACAAAAAAACCAAATCCGCCGCCCTCAATGTCACCGCCCGCATCTGGCTGGACGCCACTGGCCGCGTGACTCGCGCCACCATCTCCGGCTCCTCCGGCGACCCCGCCACAGATGCCGCCCTCCGCAACGAAATTCTCACCGGTCTGCAAATGCAGGCACCCCCGCCGGACGGCATGCCGATGCCCATCGTCATGCGACTCAAAGCCACCCGACCCAACTGATCCCATGAGCCTGCCCAACACCCTAAGACTCCTCGCCCTCGCCAACCTGCTGGCTACGCCTCTGCACGCGCAGGACTACACCGTCACCAAGCCTGCAAAAAACAAGGTCGTTATCGACTACGCGCAGAATACGAATTCCGAACCCGGCCAATGGAATTCCCTCTACAAAAATCCCGCTCCTGCTCCCACTCCGGAGTCAACGCCCTCCCCAGAGCCAACACCCGTAAGCACTCCAACCCCGGACCCCACACCGGAAGTCGATTCTCTCAAACCAGTTCAACTGGTCGAGCAGACAGTGGCTTTATCCTTGTCAGGCCCAATGGATGTCGCACCCGCCACAACGCCTGAACTTCAACCCACGCCGACACCACAGCCTTCTCCGACTCCCGAAAGTCCTACCTCCAATCCCGAGCCGACTCCAACACCCGCCGCACCCTCGCCGACTCCCGAGAGCCCCGCCACCACTCCCGAACCGGCCCCATCCGCGACGCCAGAACTCAAGACGATCAAGACCGCCGTGCAGGAATCGAAATCGAACGCCGCTCCACTTCCCATTGTCGAGTCCCATCCTCCCTCGACGACATCCACCCCCACCGCCAATGTCACCATCAACCTCATTCAAAAACTCGTCAAACGCGGCATCCTCACCCAGGAGGAAGCAAACGAAATGATCCGCCAGTCGGAAGCCGAGGCCGAGGCCGTCCGAGCCCAGAGCCAGACCGATATGGTTGCGATCGCCCAGGCCGCCGCCGTGCAGGTCGTCACCACATCCGCCCCCGCAGGCTCCGACCTCCCCCCCTCCTCGCCGGACGACATCCGCGTGACCCACATCCCCCAACCGGTCAAGGATCAGATCAAAGAAGAAATCAAACTCGATCTCGCCACCCACCGCACCTCCCGCGAGATCGCCAACTCCCTCCGCCTCCCGAAATGGGTTGAGAACGGCAAGGCAGCCTTCGATCTCCGCGTGCGCTACGCCGGCACCTTCTTCCCCACCGGCAACGACGCCACCGGCGCGTTCCCGAATTTCAATGCCATCAATACAGGTGCTCCATTCGATACCACCGGCACCCAGTTCGCGCCACAGCTGAATGTTGACCAGAACCGCAACCAATATCTCCTCCGAGCACGCTTCGGCATGGACTTTGCCATGAGCGAAAACTTCTCCTCCGGCTTTCGCGTGGCCACCGGAAGCAACAACTCGCCCGTCTCCACCAACCAAGGCATGGGCGTCGCCAACTCCGCCACACAAGGCCAAGGCGGCAACTTCAGCAAATACGCCATCTGGCTCGACCGCGCCTTCATGCGCTACGACTTCGCTGTCACCGAAGCCATCAAATCCACCGCATGGGTCGGGCGTTTCGAGAACCCGTTCTTCAGCACGCGCCTGACCTGGGATGACGACCTCGGCTTCGACGGCGCAGCCCTCACCACCAAGGCCAACATCACCGAGAACTTCGCCCTCTTCGGCACCGGCGGCGCGTTCGTTGTTTACAACACCGACTTCAACTTCTCCTCCAACCAGCCCGAAAAATTCGCCAGCTACGACAAATACCTCTTCGGTGGACAAGGCGGCTTCGAGTGGAAAATCGGCGACGACCTGAAATGGAAAACAGCCGTCGCCCTCTACTCGTTCTACAACATCGAAGGCAAACTCTCAGATCCGTACACACCCCTCACCGCCAACGACGCCAGCAACACGGATAACAGCCGTCCCTCCTTCGCCCAAAAAGGAAACACCTACATGGCCATTCGCAACATCACGCCCGATGCCAGCAACGACTTCGGAGCGATCAATCAATGGCAATACTACGGTCTCGCTACAAAGTTCAACGAACTCGCCCTCACTTCCCAAATCGACTACGATGGCTTCGAACCTGTCCGCGTTTCCCTCGTCGGCGAATATGTACAGAACCTCGCATTCGACCAAGACGACATCAACGCAATCGCAGTCAACAACCGTGGCGCACTCGACGAGAACGGACTCACTGATATCGGCGCCTTCGATGGCAGCCCCTACGGCTGGTTCGTTGACCTCCGCGTTGGCACCGTCGCCCTCGCCAAGCGCTGGGACTGGCTCCTCTCCGTCGGCTACCGCTGGATAGGGTCCGACTCCGTGGTGGACGGCTTCAACGACTCCGACTTCGGCGGCGGCGGTACCAACATGCAAGGCTTCACAGCAGCCGGCTTCCTCTCACTCTCCGAGAATGTCTACCTCGGCCTGCGCTGGATGGGCTCCGAAAGCATCACCGGCCCGCAATACGACACCAATATCTTCTACCTCGAGCTCAACTCCAAATTCTAACGCCACATGAAAATCAAAACCTACGCACTCCTGGCGGCAGCCGCCGTTCTTTTCGGGCACACCCTTCGTGCTGCCGAGGAAGACCCAACCGCAAAATTCCGCGAGGCCCTTAAGGACACCATGCTCAAGCTCCGGGCAGCCCAAACCGACCTTGCGAACGCCCAAGCCGCCCAATACGCTGCCGAGGCCAAGGCGACCGAACTTGCCGCGAAAAACGAGTCCCTCACCAAGGATCTCGCAAACGAGCGCAACACCTCCACCAACTTGATCGCCGATCTCAATAAAAAGATCGCCGACCGCGACAACTCGATCATCGAACTCAACGCCTCCCTCGCCAAATGGAAAAAATCCTACGGCGAAGTCGCCAAACTCGCCTCCAAACGCGAAGGCCAACGCGCCACACTCGACACCAAACGCATCGAACTCGAACGCAAAGTCCAAGAGGAACAGGCCAAAAACATCGAAATGTATCAAGCCGGCATGGAAATCCTCGACCGCTACGAAAAATTCGGCCTCGGCGAC
>JBIJCR010000173.1:0-9945 GCA_044344595.1 Terrimicrobiaceae bacterium | reverse complement strand
CGACGCCATCCTCGCCCGCGAGCCCTTCACCGCCGCCCAACGCGTCAAATTTCAAAACCTCGTCCAAGACCTCTCCGACAAACTCACCGACGCCCGCATCACAGCTGAACAACCGAAGAAGAATTAACCACCGAGAACTCAGAGAGCACGGAGGAGGAATACAGACTTTAAATCGAGAAAAGCGAAACCAAAGACACAATCCCTCCCCATCCTGCGACTCCTGAAAATCCTTCATACTGTAAAAAATCCTTTAAATTAGCAATTTATAAAAACAATGATCCCAAAATACTCCACCCTCGCTCTCCTCGCCGCCGCCTCACTCACCTTCCCGTCCACCGCGCGCGCCGCCGACTCAATCATCGCCCGCGCCGGTGACCGCGACATCACCGTCGCGCAAATCCAGCCTTACCTCGCCAGCCTTAGCGAAGCCGACCGCGCCGCACTCAAGCAAAACCCAGCCGCACTCAGCCAAGCGGTCCGAACCCTCATTCTCCAGCAAGTCCTCCTCAAAGAAGCCACCGCATCCAATTGGGATGAAAAGCCCGAAACCCAAGCCCTCCTCGCCCGCGTGCGCGACGCCGCAATCTCCGAGAGCTACCTCGAATCCGTCACCAAAGTCCCGGCCAACTTCCCCTCAGATGCCGAAATCAAAGAAGTCTACGAAGCCCGCAAGGCCGAGCTCAGCCTACCCAAGCAATACCGCCTCGCTCAAATCTTCATCGCCAACGGTACCGACCCAGCCAAGGCCAAGGCAAAAGCCGATGCCCTCGCCAAACAGGTGAAATCCGGCGACTTCGCCGCCCTCGCCAAAACCAACAGCGACGAACCCCGCAGCGCTGCCAGCGGAGGTGAGATCGGACTCCTCCCCGAGGATTCCATCCAACCCGCCATCCGCAAAGCCCTCACCGGCCTAGCAAAAGGCGCCACCGCCGGCCCCATCGAACTCGGCGATGGACTCTACTTCATCAAAATCCTCGACATCCAAGAACCCCGCACCGCCACCCTCGAAGAGATAAAACCCCAAATCATCCGCGCCCTCCGTACCGAACGCCAAAACCTAAACCGCCAAGCCTACCTCCAACGGCTCCAAGCCCAGGCTCCCATCACCCTCGACGAAATCGCCTTACCCGCCCTCCTCAAACCCGACGACAAAAAATAACCCCGCAAGTTACAAAATCGTTACATAACCAACCCTCAACAAAATCCCAAACCCGCCGAAATTGTAATTAACCACAGAGGACACAGAGAGCACGGAGGAAGAACGGGAATACATCCATTAACTACAGGAATCATGCTGCAAAGCCTTAAGCCTTCACCTTCCTATCCATCCTGAAAATCCTGTCCTCCTGTCTAAACTCCCTAAAATTCTGCCAATTCTGTCAATTCTGTCAAAAAAATCCCAGAAACCACCGCAGCACCTCAGCAACTCCCACTCCACCCACCCCCACTTAAAACTTAAGTCTTAAAACTTAAAACTCAAACCACCCCATGTTGAAAACCGGCCACCGCACAAAGTACCACCTCCGCGCTTTCGAGTTCCTCGCAGCGCGTAGGCGTTCGCGTGCCGCTCTCACATGCACCCTCCTCGCCTCCTTCCTGGCCACCATGCCGAGCGGTGGACTCCAAGCCGGCGACATCCTCCGTGGCGGAGCCAGCGCCGGCAATGCCAAGCGAAACTCCGAAGCCCGCGCCAACGCCGGAGCCGCAGCAGCCGAAGCCGCCAAAGTCCGCGCCCAAGACCGCCTCGCCCGCACCACCAAGGCCGTCAACGACATGCGCGCCCTCCAAGCCTCCGCACGCGCTGCCGCCGGGGCCAATTCCATTCCCAACGGCCTTACGGATGGCGGCCTCAAAGTCCTAAACGGCGCCAACGCGAAATGGGAAGGAGCCAATCCTGCGACCGCCTCCGGCAACACCGTCGGCATCACCCAGACGGCCGCTCAAGCCCTCCTCCACTGGGAAACCTTCAATGTCGGCAGCCAAACCACCGTCAATTTCGACCAATCCGCTGGCGGAGCCGACTCCGGCAAATGGATCGCCTTCAACAAAGTCTTCGACCCCACCGCCAAACCCTCCGAAATCCGAGGCAAAATCAACGCCCAAGGCCAAGTCTACATCATCAACCAAAACGGCATCATCTTCGGCCCCGGTTCCCAAGTCAACGCCCGCACCCTCGTCGCTTCCGCCCTTCCGATCAACGACAACCTAGTCGCCAACGGCCTCCTCAACAACAAAGACGCCCAATTTCTCTTCAGTGCTCTTGAAGTCCCCGGAGGCTCGGACGGCACCCCCACCTTCAGCCCAACAGATTTGCCAGCAGTCTTAGGAGATGTGATCGTCGAGCGCGGGGCTATGATTTCCAGCCCCGAACTCGCCGGCGGCAACGGCGGGCGCGTGATGCTCGTCGGAGCGAATGTCCGGAACGAAGGTGAAATTTCGACCCCCGCCGGCCAAACCATCCTCGCCGCCGGTCTACAGGTCGGTGTGCGCGCCCACTCGGAGAGTGACCCTAGCCTACGCGGACTCGATGTCTGGGTGGGAGATGTCGCCAACTACGCTGGAACAATTACGAACTCCGGTCTGGTCGAATCTCAACGCGGCTCGATTCTAGCCGTTGGCAAAAAGATCGAGCAGAATGGCGCGCTGGAAAGTTCGACCTCAGTCAATCTCAACGGTCGGATCGATCTTTTGGCCAGCTACGGTGCGGTGGGTTATGCCGACTACGACAAGGTTGCTGGCTCCGCAAAGCCACCATTTTTGAACCAATACACTGGCATCGTGAGCTTTGGATCTGGTAGCACCACCCGAATACTTCCTGATATCTCGAGCAACAAAAAAATTCCCGGAACCAGCCTTGCCCAATCCTCGAAGGTGAACATCGAGGGCCTCGGAATTCATTTTGCAGTAGGTTCCTCGCTGATCGCCACATCTGGGGATGTCTCGATTCGGGCCGGAGCATGGCCTTTTATTGATAGCAACAACGACCGGACCGCGCTCAACGCGACCGGCGCTGATGAACCCGGCCTGAGCCAGCAGTTCTCATCTGAAGGGCAAAAGTTCCTCCTCTCCGGCGGGCAGGTGAATATCGCCTCGGGGGCCCTACTCGATGCTAGTGGATCGACCAACGCCTTCGTGCCATTGGCGAACAATTTCCTCACGGTGCAACTTCGAGGATCCGAACTCGCTGATTCCCCTCTTCAGCGCTCCAGCGATCTGCGGGGCAAGCCTCTTCTTGTCGATCTGCGGAAGACCGGCACCTACGGCGGACGAGGGTGGATCGGAACCCCTCTGGGCGACCTGACCGGTTTTGCAAACATAACTGAACGTGATATCTCCCAGCTCACCACTCGCGGTGGCAGCATTTCGATCTCGGCAGGAGATTCAGTCGTGACCGCTGCCGGGGCCACCATTGATGTCTCAGGCGGCTATTTCTCTCACGAAGGGGGCCTGGTTCGGACAAGCCGCCTGATTCGGGGCGGCAACCTCGTCGACATTAACAATGCCACGCCGGATGTGACTTACGATGGGGTTTATGAAGGCAAGTCCCTAAGAAGCTCCTCGAAGTGGGGGGTTGTTGAGTCCTTTTACCAAGCCTTGGCCCCTTTGGGCGGTGGGAACGAAAGAACCTATGTCGAAGGGGCCTCCGCAGGAACTCTTGCTATTACAGCTCCGAAAATATCCCTCGGCGCGGGCATGCTTGGCCAATCAATCACAGGCCCGCGCCAACAAACCTCGCCGGCGAAACAAGGCACACTCAGTATACAATTCCAAAGCGAACGGAAATTTTCCACCGGTGGCGATTCATTCGTCTTCCTTAATGAGTCTCCCTATGCACCAAAAATCGTGTTCAGCAACGATTTGCCCTATTCATCAGGATCTTCATTCGAACTTGTCGCAGATTCGCCAGTCCCGTTCTTCTTTGCAGCGGGATCGATTTTCACCGTATCCGGTAAATGGTGGGTCGAAGGGGAAGGTGGGTTCGGAAATATCTCGATCAAAAACACCGAGGGGGATATCAGTGTTCCCGCTGGAACTCCTCTCAACCTGCCTGCTGGCGGGTCGCTAACTCTCTCAGGTCGAAATATTTCGATATTGTCTGACATCACCGCGCCATCAGGAACAATTTCTGCAACCGCCTACAATTACACCCCTCTGGCCTACGAGTTGGCCGACGCTTCGGGAGCGTTTGATGCCGTTGCCGCCCCAGCCCCAATTGTCGGCCAAGGCATTATCCAACTCGCAGTAGGAGCCACCCTCAATGTGGCGGGTCAATTACTCGATGAGCGCCCTTCTTCGGAATTGGCCTATTCGGAAAAAGTTCTACTCAAAGGCGGCGGCGTCTCACTCACCGGCTACTCGGTTTTGCTTGGCAAAAATTCCTTAATCGATGCCTCAGGGGGTGTCCGAGCTAGAACGAACGGAAAGTTCCAATATGGCAACGGCGGCTCGATTTCCCTCTTGGCCGGGAAGGATCCAGCTCTTTCCACCACCACCGGGGGGACGCTCCAGATGGAGGGAAGTCTGCAGGCCTATTCCGCAGTCAAAGGCGGATCGCTGGCGATTCAAGCCAATGCGATCCAGATCGGTAAGTCCGCGCCAAATAGTGTTCTGGGACTCACACCCTCGTTTTTCCAGACAGGAGGATTCACTTCTTATTCCCTCACCGGCATCGGAACACGGTCAGACAACGGCTCGATCATTCCCGGTGTGCGCGTGGCAGCAGGAGCAGTCATCGAACCCGTCGCCGAAAGCTGGCGCCACCTGACCTTTGCGAATGGTCGCAAACTCGCAAACGCCCTCAGCCGACTGGACTCTGATCGGAGTGTCCAAACGGACGCCATCCTCGCCTCTGTTCTTACTGGAGGGCAGGCTCCAGATCTTGGACTTCGCAGCCTCGGATCGGACGCTCTTTTCCCGGTTCTTTTGCCCGAGGGCCTGCGCCAAGCCGTCAGCTTGAGCCTCGCGGGGACGGGATATGACGACCCGTTTACGGAGGACCGGATCGAGGCAATCGGCGTGGTGGATTTGGAGGCAGGTTCGAAAATTCTCACGGATGCCGGCGCAACCGTGCGATTGAGCGGAGATCTGGTTCGGGTTGCCTCTGAAATTTCCACCCCGGGAGGGACCATCGAAATCTCGGGCCGTTCTTCTTTCCGTTTGCCTTCAACAATTGTTGCCAACTTTGCCATGCCAACCGTGTTGATTTCCAGCAGTTCGAAACTCTCGGTTGCTGGTAAAATGATCCCCCTCGACGATCCTTACGGTTGGAATGCTGGCATCATCCATCCAGGCGGCAGCATCAAAATCTCGGGCAACATCATCGCAGAGGCCGGTTCCACTCTAGATGCCTCCGGAACCTCAGCCGTTCTGGATTTTCATCCCTCCCGCCTGAACCCCTCCATTATGACGGCGGTTCCGAAAAATACTGGCCTCAACACGGAGCCTTTGCAAAGACGCGCTGTTTCGGTGCCAGTCGATAGCGACGGTGGCCGGATCGAACTCAATGGCTCGCAATTTTTGTATATTGATTCCAATCTGCTCGCAAAGCCAGGTGGCGATAGTGCTTTAGGCGGCACGCTCTCCATCTCCTCCGGACGCTTCTACCAATCGGGAGACTCCCGAACAGGCGCCGATACCAATCTTTTTGTCGGGGCCAGTGGTCTTGCCTCCAAGTTGGCCGATACCGCCGCGATCGCTGGAATCACCAATTCCTTTCTTACCAGCACAACGCCTGATGCCTTCTTGACCGCCTCCGTCCTCGCCCCCCCGACGGGATCCTCAGGTGTAGGCTTTTTCGCCATGGATCGCTTTGCTGCCGGCAGTTTCGACTTTTTGGATCTCGGTTACAAATATTTCGCAAATGCCTCTCCAATTCCCTACGGCGGCAACTTGGAATTCCTTGAGCCCGTTTCGATCTCCGCCCGAGGCGCAGTTCGGCTTGCCGCCGGCGGCGTGGTTCGTTCTATTTTTCCTGTTTTCATTTCCGCACCCTATGTGGCTGTTGGCCAGGAATTCCAAGCCCCACTCAACCCTGCCGACCCTTTCCAGCCCTTCCGAGAGTTCAATGCGGGAACCGGTGGGACACCTCTCTACAACCTGGCTCCTACGGGAGGCGCTGGTTCTCTCGCCATCAATGCAAGCCTGATCGATCTGGGAACATTGGTGACCCTCGGCCTTTCAACCGCTTCATTTTCGGCGCCAAAAGGGGATATCCGAGGCAACGGAATCTTAAATGTGGCTGGAACTATCAACCTTGCCGCATCCCAAATCTACCCAACCACCGGTGCTAACTTCGATGTCTTTGCCTACGACAGCGGCTCGGCCAAAGGGACGATCTCTGTTGTTTCCACATCCACCCCGTCGCTTCCCCTATCTGCGGGAGGCCGGATGCAGGTTTTCGCCGATACGATCAATATCGCAGGTAACTTACGCGCGCCAATGGGATCGATCGTTCTTGGCTGGGATGGAACAACCGCAGCGAAACCCGAAAACAGAGTTGCTGGCACCAAGGCGTCCCTCGTGAAAACCTCCAGCTTGACCCTCTCGCAGAGCGCGGTGGTTTCTGTCTCGGGCATCGAACCCGTGAGTGGAAAAGGAATTCTCGTCCCCTACGGTATCAGTCCCGACGGCCTTTCTTGGATCGATCCAAGGGGCGTGGATGTGACCGTAACAGGTCTACCTGAGCGAGGAGTTTCCATATCGGCGGAAAATGTTTCAATGGATGCTGGGGCCGCAATAGATCTTCGTGGCGGCGGCGACATTTTTGCCTACCGGTGGATTCCCGGCGTGGGTGGTTCCTCAGACTTGTTGGGAACGGCAACCCTCGCTTGGACCGCCAATGCCGAATACAATCCCGGAGATCTCGTCCTCTACGGTGGCAAAACCTGGTCTGCCCGGCGCGACCTGAACCCTGCGGACTTCACCGCCTCTCCCGAGCCATCCGAAAGCATCTACTGGAGCCTCGTCCCAGAGTCCTACGCCGTGCTGCCGGGGAGTTCGTATGCCTTCGCCCCTTTCAATCCATTCAACTCCGGAGCAAATGCGGGGAGCCTAGGTGGTGATCCGGGGTATGTCTCTTCCAACCTGCGAGTGGGCGAACAAGTGAATCTGCCATCCTCCTCGGGCCTTCCCGCAGGATCCTACACTCTCCTGCCTCGCCGTTATACCCTTCTTCCCGGGGCGTATCTTGTCGTGCCGCAGAGTGGGTCACTCGCCTCCACGGGCTCTGTCAGAACCACCCGCAGCCCCGGAGCCCTCAAGACAACCGCCGCAAACAACCGCACCATCGAAATACAGGAAGGCTCCCGTTTTGTATATGGCCAGACACAGAACGGCCTGTCTCCCGCAACGGAGTCCTCTGCTATTTTCTCACGCTTCGAAGTGGTCCCTCCATCGGTTGTTGGAAACCGCATTCAGTTCGATAAATTCGAAGCTAACTCCTTCATCTCTTCAGCGGCCGCCCGCTTGGGCTTAACAGATATCCAACGGCTCCCGAAAGACTCCGCCCCCCTGAAAATTCAGGGAAATACCGGCCTCTCGCTCGGCGGGCGGGTCCTTGCACCAAGCACCAGCGGAGGCCTTGGCGCGGACATCGATCTCTCCTCGAATTCACCCATCACCATCCGCGCCACCGGAATTCTTCCATCCGGGGCGGTTGCCTCATTAGACGCCTCGCTGCTGAATTCCTGGAATGCCGGTAGCCTCCTGATCGGTGGCTTGAGATCGGAGGATTCAGGCGCAACCCGCCTAGATGTCCGAAATAACAACCTCACGCTCAATGCGCCTCTACTGACCGCAGGCGAAATTCTGCTGGCCTCCAACGGAAAACTTTTCATTGAAGGCGGTTCCTCGATCATTTCGACCGGCGGGGGAAAACCAGATGAAATCTTGATCGAGGGCGACGGCACCTTGATCCGTGTTTCCTCTGTTGAAGCCGTTGTTTCTCGCACTGACACCACTGGCGCCGTGTCGGCTCTCTTGGAAATTGGGGCGAATACCAAACTCCAAGGATCCTCCGTGGTTTTGGACTCCTCAAGATCCTCTGTGATCGCCCCGTCTCTGGATATTGAGGCAAAGAGCCTGTCTTTAGGCGCAGGCCAGATCAGTCTGGTCTTCCAGTCACCTGTCGGGGGATTGACCGGTTCGCAATTTGACACTCATCTCAAGCTTGAAGGCCAGTTTCTTACGGATGCCCTATCGACTCAAAACCTAACTCTTCAGAGCTACACAAGCGTCGATCTTTACTCGAATACATCCCTTGCTGCGACGGCCAATGCCCTCACGCTCAAAGCATCGGGACTAAGAGGATACACTTCACCTGCGCAAACAATCGCACTCACTGCGAGCAGTATCCTCGCCACAAACCCCAATTCCGCAACGACATTGGCAGCACCAGCCGTAGATTCCGGAACCCTTTCCATTCAAGCCCAAAGGCTACAATTCGGTGAGAACAACTTCTCAGTTTCGGGCTTTGATGCCCTCATTATTTCGTCATTAAAGGGCCTTCATGTCGCATCCTCGGGTTCATTTCTGACGACCGGACAGCTAACTCTCGCCGCTCCCGCACTTACGGCAACAAAAGCCACCACTTATGGAATTTCCTCTAACGATGCTTTGCTTCTGTCCGATTTAGCAGGAACTTCCTCGTTCACCCCGGAGCTTGGAGCTTCGCTCACCCTTACAGCCTCCTCGGTAAATATTGGCTCCGATGTGTTTTTGCCATCCGGATCGCTGAAGATCAATTCCACCTCAGGATCCATAAATGTCTCCGGAATCCTTTCGGCAGCAGGAAGTAGCAAGGCATTCTTTGACCTCACACGCTACACGGACGGAGGCGATATCGAACTCAACGCCGCCACGGGATCGGTGAATCTCGCTGCCGACAGCATGGTTTCGGTAGCTGCCCCATCCGGAGGTGGAAGCGCAGGACGCTTAACTATCAAATCGCCCGGCGGAGCCTTCTTAAATGAAGGGACGCTGGATGGTCGGGGTGGAACAGGGGGTAGAAATGGTTCGTTTATTTTGGACGCCTTGGCCATAGCCAGCTTCGACACACTCACCCAATCCGTTGAATCTGCGGGCTTCACCGAGAAAATGGATTTCCGTGTGCGCACTGGAGACATCGTGATGGACCGAGATATCGCTGCCAATACCTTCCTTCTCTCCGCCGACGTAGGTTCTATAACGATCAGTAAAAAAATCGACGCCTCGGGTGTCAACGGCGGTCGAATCGAGTTGATCGCCCGCAATAACCTGATCCTCTCACCCACAGGCAGCCTGACGGTGGCGGCCCAGCGCTTCAATAATGCAGGAAAAGGCGGACACATCCACCTCGAGGCGGGTTCGGCTATTAATGGTTCCCCGAATGCAGCGGCCCTCCTGGATCTACAGGCGGGTTCATCCATAACTCTTTCTGTCTCCGAATTTTTCGCTGGCGATTACCTCAACGCTGCATCCAGTGCCTTTCTTGGCAAGTTTCAAGGCACACTCCACCTCCGTGCTCCCCGAAACGGCAACGATGTCCGGATAGATCCTATCGACTCCACTATCACTGGAGCTTCTGCCATTTCTGTTGAGCCATTCCGGGTTTACGAACCGACGGGAGGAACAATGAATATCGCACTCCGAAATTTGATCCACACCGACAACACTGCATTCATCAATGCCGGCGAAGCCGCCATGCTAGCGCGTCTTCTTCCTGCCGGAGGATCCCTCTTGGATGTTTTGGCCATTACCCCCGGAGTCGAGATTTTAAACCGCACAGGAGATCTTACATTGGGCTTGTCCAACCTTAGCGGATCAACAAGTATTGAGGCGATCTCTGGAGCGGATTGGGACCTTTCGGCTTACCGATACGGAGCTAAACTCTCACCGGGCGTCCTGACGCTGCGTGCCTCTCAGGATCTTGTTTTCAATAATACTCTCAGCGACGGATTCTCGCCAATT
>JBIJCR010000131.1:0-5467 GCA_044344595.1 Terrimicrobiaceae bacterium | reverse complement strand
CCATGCAGGGCAGATCATCGTGCACAAGCGAGTAAGTGTGAATGCACTCGATGGCACAAGCGGAAGGGATGGCTGAGGAGATCGTGCCGCCACAGGCCTCAGCCGCAGCGAGGCATAAAATAGGTCGCAGACGCTTGCCACCGGCAAAAACGCTGTAGCGCATCGCTGTGTGCAGGGTCTCGGGCTTCTTCCTTTCATCCGGCAACCAACGATCCAATGCCTGATCTACCTTTTTGTGAAAGGATGCGAGGCGGGATTTCAAATTCATCGGTGCATGTTTCAAATCAATAACAAGACGACTCATAATCACGCCTGCCCACTGCGACAATACACAACTCAAAATTCCTAAAACTTAAGACTCCCCTCGCCCGCCTTTGATATGCAAAATACCAATCCTCATGCCGCAGCTTAAAATTGCCGTCCTCGGTTCTGGAAAAGGTTCCAACTTCCGCGCGATCCTCTCCGCGATCATGGCGGGCCATCTCAGAGTTACCCCCGTCCTCGCCGCATCCGATGTGGCCGACGCCGGCATTCTCACACTGGCCGACAGCCTTGGAATCCCGACGACCGTGATCCAAGAGCCCAGATTCCGAACCCGTCTTTCCGAGGAGGTCGAGTTGAAGCTGGTCGAGAAACTCCAAGGATCCGGCGCAGAGTTGATCGTCCTCGCAGGCTACATGCGCCTCGTCAAAGCTCCACTTCTCGAAGCCTTCCCTCGCCGCATTATCAATATCCATCCCTCACTTCTCCCCTCCTTTCCCGGCCTGGAAGCCTGGAAGCAGGCTCTCACGGCTGGCGTCAAGATGACTGGCTGCACAGTGCATTTCGTGGACTCAGGCATGGACACAGGCGAAATCATCGCTCAATCCGAGGTGTCGATCCTCCCCGGAGACACTCCGGAAACCCTCCATGCGCGCATTCAAGAGGCAGAGCACGAACTTTATCCCGAAGTCCTCTCCCGCTTCGCCCGCCGGGAGCTTCCATGAGCCGATTCCGCCTCTACGACCTCAATCCCGAGCAACAAAGCGCAGCCACCCACGAGAATGGCCCACTGCTCATCCTCGCAGGCGCGGGAACCGGCAAAACCCGCACCATCGTCGCACGCATTACCTGGCTCGTCTCGACCGGCACTCCCGCCTCAAAAATCCTAGCCGTCACCTTCACAAACAAGGCAGCCCGCGAGATGAAGGAGCGCATCCGGGGAATGCTCAACGACGAGCAAGCGGATGAAATCACCGCATCCACCTTCCACGCCCTCTGCGTGCGAATACTCCGCGCCGATGCCGACAAGATCGGCTACAAAAACAACTTCACCATCTTTGACGAGGGCGACCAGCTGGGCCTCATCAAAAAGGTCATCAATCGCGTCACGGCGAAGGATGAAAAACTCGACCCCGGCCTCGCAAAGAACCTCATCAGCAAAGCCAAAAACAATGGCTGGGCGGCGCCGCAAGACGACGAAACCGTCATCGGCGCGGTCTATGCGCGCTACAACCGTGAGCTCCATGCTCTGAATGCGATGGACTTCGACGACCTGCTCGTGCAAGCCGTGCGCCTTCTGAATGATCACCAGGATGTCCGGGACAAGTGGCGCTCCCGTTATAGCCATATGCTGGTCGATGAATTCCAGGATACCAACCGCCTGCAGCTCGACCTGGTGAGCCTGCTCGCAGCCGGCGACCCGCCAAATGTGTGCGTCGTGGGTGATGACGACCAGAGCATCTACGGGTGGCGCGGAGCCGAGGTCTCAAACATCCTGGAGTTTGAAAAACATTTCCCAAATCCCAAGATCATCCGCCTAGAGCAGAACTACCGCAGCACGAATCCAATTCTCACCACGGCCAACCGCCTCATCAAAAACAACCCGCGCCGCCGCGTGAAGAACCTCTGGAGCTCGGTCCCCGGCGGAGATCGGGTGCACGTCGTTACGGTGGCCGATGACAAAACAGAAGCCGAGTTTGTCGTAGGCGAGGCGGGGGCCATTCGAAATGCGAGCGGGATCCCATGGGAGCAATTCGCGGTGATCTACCGCATGAATGCCCAATCCCGGCTCCTTGAGGAAAACCTCCGCCGTATGAAGATCCCCTACCGTCTCGTTGGCGGAAAAAGCTTTTTCGACCGACGCGAGATCAAGGATATCTTGGCAACCATCACCTGCCTCATCAACCCGCAGGATGACATTTCCCTCCTCCGCATCATCAACACGCCCCCGCGTGGCATCGGGGCCACAACGGTGGAACTCGCCCTCGAGCACAGCGCCAAGGCGCACCGCAGCTTGTTTGAAACCCTCACGGATGCCGCCTTCGAGCAGGAGGTGACTCGCAAGACCGCTGCTGCGATCAGCAAGTTCGCTGAAGACCTCGCTGCCGCGCGCATCCACCTCCTCACGCCCGGAGCGGATGCCTTTGCCATCGTCAATGGATACCTCTCTGAAACCGGCTATTTCGAAGACCTCAAAAATTCGTGCAAGACCCCCGAGGAGGCGCTCAACCGCGAGTCCGGAGCGAAGGAGATCCTCAACGCCCTGGCAACCCACCAATCGAAAAAGCGCGGCAGCGTGCAGGATTTTCTCGACGAACTCTCGCTGAACCGCGAACGCGAAGAGGACAAAAAAGACGACTCAACCGGGCTTACGCTCATCACCCTCCACGCCGCCAAAGGACTTGAGTTCCCCCATGTTTTTCTCATTGGCGCGGAGGATGGACTTCTCCCCCACGAGCGCTCGAAATCGGAGGGCACGGTCGATGAGGAGCGGCGACTCTTCTATGTCGGCATCACCCGCGCCATGAAATCCCTCACCATCACGCATTGCCGGAACCGCATGAAATTCGGCTCCGCCATGAGCTGCCGTCCCAGCCCGTTTCTCAAAGAAATCGAAGGCGACAGCGTGCTCTCGGAATCCCACGAGGACATCATGTCTCGCCCAGTCGCCGAGGAGGACCTCGCCGCTTCATTCGCAAGCCTGAGAGCAATGCTCGCGCAGGATTGACCGCTAATGGATTAATTGGGTTTCGATGTAAGTGATGTCGGCCACCCACACTTGATTTGGTTGATCGGGGGTCGGTATTTTACCCAGCCAGTTCGGAGCAATCGGACTATTTGGATCGCTTTGCGTGGTTTTGGGCCGAAACCGGCGCTTCTGCACGGGATGGAGGCCTAAGGCTTTTTTAAAAATGTCCCTCTGCCGACGAAATGCCGTTTCCCAAATTGTCGGACAATATAGCTTCTTTGCGGCACGACAGAAGATTGTCTCGCCACAGGGCGAGGAGCGCTTAGCGCACCACGCGGGCGCCGCCGCCTTTCATGAGTTTTTCGACTTCCTGGCGCGTGGCCATGGAGGTGTCGCCGGGCGTTGTGGAGGCCAAGGCACCATGGGCGGCGCCGTAATCGACGGCCGCTTGTGGGTCGTTTTGAGAAAGGAATCCAAACGAGAGACCGCTGGCGAAGCTGTCGCCACCGCCGACGCGGTCGAGGATGTCGAGCTCGGGATACTTGCGGCTTTCGTAGAATGCTCCGTCGTGCCAGCAAATGGCGCTCCAGTCGTTTCGCGAGGCCGTGATGACCCGGCGGAGGGTTGTGGCGGCGACTTTGAAGTTCGGATATTCCTTCACGGCGGTTTCGATCATGCGCTTGAAAGCCTCGGTCTCGATCGTGCTGAGGTTGTGATCCACTCCCTCGACCTCGAAGCCGAGGGATGCTGTGAAATCCTCTTCGTTGCCGATCATGACATCAACATACTTGGCAATCTCGCGGTTCACTTCGCGGGCCTTGACTTGGCCGCCTATGGATTTCCAGAGCGAGGGTCGGTAATTCAAGTCGTAGCTCACAATCGTGCCGTGCTTCTTGGCAGCGGTGACCGCTTCGATGGTGATCTGTGCGGCGGATTCGGACAAAGCGGCAAAAATGCCGCCGGTGTGAAACCAACGGGCGCCGAGTTGGCCGAAGATGTGATCCCAGTCATAGTCTCCGGGTTTGAGTTGCGAGGCGGCGCTGTTGCCACGGTCGGGATTGCCGACGGCGCCACGGATGCCGAATCCTCGCTCGGTGAAGTTTAGCCCGTTGCGAACCGAGCGGCCGATGCCGTCGTCCTCGCGCCATTTGATGAACTCGGTATCCACCCCACCCTGCATGATGAAATCCTCGATGAGGTGTCCGATTTCATTATCCACAAGCGCCGTGCAGACGGCCGTGCGGAGGCCGAAGCATTTGCGCAGACCACGCGAGGTATTGTATTCCCCCCCGCCTTCCCAAGCGGTGAAATGACGCGCCGTGCGGATGCGGCCTTCGCCGGGGTCGAGGCGCAGCATGACTTCGCCAAGGGAGATTTGATCGTATAGGCAGGTGGATGGATCGCGGAGTGGGAGTGACATAGAGAGTTAGGGATTAGATCATGGCTTGTTTAAATCCTGAATGTTTCAGGCGGTTTCGCCAAGCTCATCCGTGATATGAGCGAAGCCTTCGATTTCGACTTTACTAAAAAGAAGTACACCGTGGGCATCCGTGATTTTGGCTGATTGAGCTTCGTTTTTGCCAGGCAGGATGAAGGCCTCTTTACCTTGGCCGAGGATATCGGCGAAACAGGACTCAAGGTTAGCGGCCATAAAACACTTCAACCATCTTTCGTGGAGTGTGATAAGTATGATTCTTGCTGTGTTGGGATACAGGCAAAACCTGCACGCACACTCAAAATTCCTGCAATGCACGTCAATGAAACCAGCCTCTTCCGACACTGCCCAAACATCCTTTTTGCTCCAAGATTTAGAAAAACAACTCGATCCGCGCAATCTGCTTTACCGCTTGGCGCAGGTCATCGACTGGAAGGGTTTTGAAAAGACCTTTGCCTCTCTTCACCGCAAAGCTGCGGAACGCAAGGCGGCGAGAAGCTTGAAGACGATTTCCGGACAGGTCGTGCGACAACTCGATGCCGGCTTGCCTGCGGAAACAAAAGACCGGCGCTGCCTGGAAACATCCGTGCGTGTTTTGAATCAAAAGCGTGGGGACGGCGACAAAATCTACTCCCTGCACGAGCCGGAGGTTTACTGCATGAGCAAGGGCAAGGAGCACAGAAAGTATGAGTTCGGAGCAAAGGCATCGCTGGTGGTTGGAAAAACCAACGGAGTGATCTTGGGAGCCTACAGTCTACCGAAGAACGACTACGACGGCCACGCAGTGGAGCCAACGCTTGCGCAGGTTGAGAGGGTGTCAGGATAACGGCCCGCAGTAGTCATCGGGGACAAGGGATTTCGAGCCAAACGCACTGTGGCACAACCGAGATTGTGACTCCCAACAGGCCGAAAAAGAACGCCACCGCTTACGGGAAACGAAAAGCAAAAGCACAATTTCGCAGACGGGCCGCGATTGAGAGCCTGTCAGAAATTTTGTGTTTGGGTCAAAAACTGAAAGGACAGGGAAATGACTAAAACAACGGAGACAAAAAAGAGAAGTGCAGATGAGATCATCGACATGA
>JBIJCR010000130.1:0-5509 GCA_044344595.1 Terrimicrobiaceae bacterium | reverse complement strand
CTGCCATGGAAAGTTTTTGGGCCACGCTCAAAACCGAGTGCTTTGGTTCAACGCTTCCAGAAACCAGAGAACAGGCCAAACTCATGGTTTTTGACTACATCGAAGGCTTCTATAATCGAACACGCTTGCACTCGGCCCTCGGCTATAAATCCCCGCTGGACTTCGAATCCCCCCTGAACCATAAACCCGAATAACCAAAAAGCCCCTCCACGCGTTTTCGAGGAAAGATCAACCTGCGCCAGAGGTTGTAGATCGAGCAGCGGCACTCATCGATAATGATGAGATCAAAGAAAAGTCGTGAGCGGGTGATTTTCAAAATCCTCAATCGCACGTTGCTTAGTGCTCATCAGAAGCGGGCTACCTCAAAGGTGCCGCGCATTTCCATTGGTTGGAAAATGATCCAGATGCCGAGGGCGTAGAGGGCGCAGGCGAGGACGGCCCAGGGCAGGAATCTGAGAAGGGGGTGTGTTTTAAAGGTGATGAGTGTTTTTTTCCAGAGGAGCCAGAGGGTGAAGAGGCAACCGGCATTGAGAAGGAGGATTTCTAGGGCGGGGAGATTTGAGAAACCCAAGGAGACGATGTTCCAATTCGGAAGGGCTGAGGAAATCCCAGCATCTTTGGCGAGGCGTTGGAGGACGGGCCAAGGCGTGAGGGCGGCGGTGACGAGGTGGAAGAGAAAATGCGCGGCCCACATGGAGACTCCCAACGGGGCGAAGAGGACCGCCATGCCGCAGAGGTGCTCACGCCAGCGGGTGGCGGTTGAGCTGCACTTGAGGCTCAACCACGCGCAGGCGGAGGCGAGCAC
This sequence comes from Terrimicrobiaceae bacterium, assembly GCA_044344595.1. Lineage (GTDB taxonomy): Bacteria > Verrucomicrobiota > Verrucomicrobiia > Chthoniobacterales > Terrimicrobiaceae > UBA967. Next base: position 4,704 of record JBIJCR010000130.1, on the reverse strand, counting down.
GAACGGAAGCAAGAGGACGAATGCAACGAAAACGAGGCCGCTCGAGGGACCGAGTTTTTTCTCCATCTCCAAGGCGGGCGCGGTCATGCCGGCGGCATTGGCAAAGGCGGCGAAGGTGAGCACGAGGACCAGAGCGGCGAGGTCTGGGCGGCGGGAATAGTCGCCGACGGCGGAGCGTTTGCCCTGGTGAAGGAGGTCGCGCCCAGGAGGGACGGCTAGGATACCGACATTTTCGGACGGGCAGGCCTTCACGCAATCGAGGCAGAAGGTGCAATCCATGTTTCCCGACTTGGCAGGTTGGAAAAGGTGGAGCTCGCAACCGCGCTGGGATTCGTTTCCGCGCAGGCAATCATGGGTGCGGCAAGTGGCGCAGACGCCGGAATCCCGGACCCGAACCTCCAAGGGCGAGACGAGCGAGGAAACAAAGTGAAATTGACCGATCGGGCAAACATGTTTGCAGAAGCTCGCACCTTTGAAGAAGCCGTCCACGAGAACGGCGGCGGCAAAGTAGAAAATGATGATCAAAGCCGTCCACCACGGGGTTTCCCATAGATCAAAAAACTCGTAGGCCCAGAAAAAGAGGACAAGTAGGCCGATGGCGAGCCACTTCGAGCGCAGGAATCGCGGCCAGCGGTGCGTGGCAGGAAAGATTCTGCGTCCGAGATCCCTCGCAAATGTGAACGGACACGCCATGCAAAAAAGATTTCCTGCGACCAGCAGGGCGAGAATGGTGAGGCCTCGCCAGTGCGTCCATGGCAGCACCCCGGCGAGGTTCATCGCCCCGACCTGTGGCCCAAAAAGACCGTCAAGTACCACAAGGATGGCCAAGCCAAAAAGCAAGGCCTGCATCGATACCCGGAAATACCTCGATCCAATGAGGGCGCCAAAAACCGGCACGCGCAGGAGATCGAACGGCCTGCGCGGTTCGAGGGGCTGCGGTTTTATTTTTATCTTCGGACGCCGACTGACGAGGTTGGAGCCGGACAGGTATTTGATAGCGATCACAGCTGCAGGCAGCAGAAAGGCCACCGAACCGGGAACCCACATGATCGTTCCGGCGAAGGTTTGGTCATTAATCGCCGACAGGCCCGTGATGCGAGGCGCTGCGGCATAGGTCGGATAGAGGACACGATCATAAAATGTAAAAAAACCTGAAAGCGCTGTGTTTTGAATGTCCGCCATTAGCAAGTAAGGAATGAGCACCCAACGCGGCACAGCAGGGCGCGAAGGCCAGGGCTGGACGACGGGCCACCAGAAAAGCATCGCCGTCGCGAGAAAACACAGATGCTCGAACTGATGCCAAGCCCGTGAGCTCAAGGCCAGTTCGTAGATCGCGGGGATGTGCCAAAGCACATTCGAAAGCATGAAAAGCGTCACGGCAAAAAAGGGGTGCACAAGAAGAGCGCCGAGTTTTTTGAGTCGGGGTTCGTTAAGGAAAGGCCCTAAACCCGAGCGCACGAAGCCACGGGGCAATCCCGAAAGCAGCGGCAAAAAAGGGGCTCCCTGAAGAATCAAAGGCGGCGCCACCATAGTGAGAAGGAGGTGCTGCACCATGTGAACGCTGAGCAACCACGATGCGAAGGCATCGAGAGGCGATGCCAGCGCGATGTAAATGACGAGCAATCCGCCCAGAAATGAGGCGAGACGCCATTCGGGAAAACGCTCGGGAGCCAAGCAGCGGACTTTACGCCAGCCGCGCGAATACAGAAACACCGTGAGCATCAAGCCGAAAGCTGGCACTGGCTCGAAACTCCAAGAGGCGAGAACCAATGAGGCTTGGACGTTTCCCATACGGGTTGGCAACCGCCTTAGAGCGGGACGATGGCACCTTCCTCCATCGTACTGCGAGGAGGTTTTCCAAAAAGAAAAAGTCGACTGGGAATGACCTGCTCAAGCCAGCTGAGATACGGCGGGAGGACTCGCTGACCAGCTTTCCAACCGGATTCCACAAAAAGAAAATCCGGGGCCGTTTCCTGAACAACCTCGCAAATCATAAAACCGGTATTGGATCGGATGCGGCGCAATTCTATGGCGGGAGTGATCTCGCTGAGTTCGTCGCAGATATCCTCGAGCGTTCCCTCCTCTGCTGCAGCTCCAAGGATCGAGCGGCGCGCCAGCGCAAAGGGGCTGTCGGCGGCGAGAATCGAGATTTTGGACGGCTTGAGGGTCTTCAGTGTTTCCTTGGCAGCCCTCCAGTGCGGCGAATGGGCTTCCACCAGAAGACAGGCGTTCAGACCGGGAGGAGGCAGTTCCTTGGGATCCGGGATGAGAAGAAGGTCGCAGGGCGTCCTCGAAAAAAGCTCCCGCACGATGGTGCCGGTGAAGTTGCGTGGATCATTCGGACGGGCAATCGTGCCGGCGATGAAGAGGTCGAATTTTTCATTCATCGCGGCGGTAACCAATGCCTGCGCCGGTGGCCCGCTCTCGCACCAGTAGATCTCTACATTTTCCCGCTTCAAGTCCGCAAAAGTCTCTTGAAAGCTCGACGCTTTTTCCTCCGTGCGCTCGCCCGCATGGAGGACGCTCAGGCGAGCGCCAAATATCCTCGCCGCGCGATCGGCTTCGGCCAGGACTGCCCGAAAGCGGGGTGAGAATGTCGATGCGACAGCGAAGTGAAGTGAGGACATGAAAAAATTTCAGCAATGGCAAAAATGGCAGGTCACTTTTTTGAAATCTGCACGATTTTTTCAAAGGCCGCTTTCGCAAGTGGCATCACGCTGAGCCGCGATTGGCGGAGGAGTCCGATTTCGGCAAGCGAAGGCTCGGCTTTGATTTCTTCTAGGGAAACAGGATGCCTCAAAGCACCGACTGGCTTCAAATCCACACACGACCAGTCGCCCTCGGAAGCTGTGGAATCCGGATAAGCTGACCGGACCACCTCAGCAATGCCGACAACACATTTTCCAGTCACGCTGTGGTAGTAGAGGACATGGTCGCCAGGTACCATGGCGCGGAGATGGTTTCTGGCTTGGAAATTCCTCACGCCGGTCCAGGCCGTTTTTCCGTCCTTTACAAAATCCTCCCACGCGTAGGCTGTAGGTTCCTGCTTAACGAGCCAGTAATTCATTAGAGCTTTGCTAAAATGAAATTCCCAGAATATCAAAAGACTTCTCAACAAAATGTCGAAAAAAGGTCTTTTCATTACATTCGAGGGCTCCGAGGCGTGCGGGAAATCCACGCAGATCACGCTCTTGGCCGACAATCTACGCTCCTTGGGATTCGAACCCCTGCTCTTTCGCGAACCCGGGGGTACGGCTGCCGGCGAGGCGATTCGACACCTCTTGCAACATGCACCCGAAGGCGAGACACTCACTCCCGAGGCCGAGCTTCTTCTCTTCGCAGCAAGCCGGGCGCAGCTGGTTCGGGAAAAAATCCGCCCCGCACTTGAAGCCGGGCGCGTTGTTATTTGCGACCGCTTTATGGATTCCACAAAGGTCTATCAAGGCGTGGCCCGCCGCATTGATGCCGACTACACCGCCCGCATCAATGCCTTTGCCGTCGGCGACTGCCTGCCGGATATCACCTTCCTGCTTGATCTCGACCACAAAACCTCACTCACCCGCATGCGGACTGCACATCGCAAGCCGGACCGGATCGAACGCGAGTCTTCGGAATTTTTTGAGGCTGTGCGCCAAGGTTACTTGATTCTCGCGAAACAGAATCCCGAGCGGGTCATCCTACTCGATGCCTCGCGTTCGATTGAGGAAATTGCGGGGGGAATTTTCGAAAAAATCAAGTCAAAGATTTGACATTTTGATGCAAATTTTTATTGCAAATGCAGCAATTTGATGCGTAATCTGAATGCATGAGAATCAGCGTTGACATTTCAGACGAGATTTTGGAGGAGGTCATGCAATTGACAGGAGAAAAAAGCAAGAGCGCTTCGTTGGCCAAAGCGGTGAATGAATTCGTCAGAAGACGCCGCGCTCAGGAATTCGGCCGGTTATTAAGAGAGGGCGGGTTCGATTACGAACTCGACGACGAGACAAAGGCACTCATGGACCCCATACCTCCCCTCCCCTGCGAGTAATGGTTCTGGTTGATTCATCAGTTTGGATCGAGGGCCTGCGGCGCAAAGGGCGTCTGGACATCAAGGTCGCACTCGAAGCTTTGCTCGAGGCCTATGAAGCCCAAATTTGCGCGCCGGTTAGGCTGGAGGTCATGGGCGGTGTCAAAAAAGAGGAGCGCCGCAAACTAGGATTTTATTTTTCCGTCATTCCACACCGCCCAGCGCGACCGGACGACTGGGAGCGGGCGATAAGCCTGGCATGGCGCGTGCGCGATGCAGGAATCACCGCGCCTTGGAACGACATCCTCATCGCAGCCATTGCGATACACGATGGCGTGCGCCTCTACGCAATCGACGCACATTTTGAGAAAATCTCTCAACTTTGCCCTCTTCTTCTCTACCGACCGGGGTACGGCGGATCTTTTCAGCCCGTCAATATTTGATTTTTTTCTTAACATTTTTGCAATTCTTTTATAATTCTGGGCTTCTTGGCTGAATACTGCAGCGTGCATCCTTTCGACCAACGCAAACAATTCAAAATGGAAAATACTACACCACAAGGAGACATCGGTCTCATCGGCTTGGCCGTGATGGGCCAGAACCTCGTCCTCAACATGAACGACCACGGCTACACGGTCGTCGTTTACAACCGCACCACCTCAAAAGTGGACGAATTTTTGGCAAATGAGGCAAAA
>JBIJCR010000043.1:0-17381 GCA_044344595.1 Terrimicrobiaceae bacterium | reverse complement strand
AATCGAAATTCAAGCCAGACTCTTCAATGGGGAATACGGCACGAAATGGCACACGACAGATGGTGAAGCATTTGAAATTCTCCACTTCGGTGAGTGGAACCGCGAAGCCGGGCCAGACTTCAAAGGTGCTGTCATTCAATTTAAAAACAATGGCGAAAAGATCGGCGATATCGAGGTCGACTATGAAGCCCGCGATTGGGAGCGCCATGGACACGCTCTCAATTCTTCATTTTCGGAGGTCGTACTTCATTTTTTTATCGAGGGCTCCCGCGAGCAGGCTTTTGCCCGAACCCTCGAGCATCGCGCAGTAACACAAGCCCGGTTGGTGGTCGATGAGCCTGCAAAACTGCAGGAGAGTAAGTTCGTACAGCATGTGAGCATCGAGGAAGCCGCCCTCATGATTTCTGAGGCAGCGGAATTTCGCCTTCGAAACAAGCACACCGCCCATGCTCGCGCCGTCTTGCTGCACGGAGCTGATAACGCGATGTTTCATGCCATCGCCACCTGCCTAGGTTATAAAAATAACGCAATCCCGTTCTTGCTCGTTGCCGAGCGTGCCAAGTTGCGCCGATCGAGCGGAGTCTCAGGAGAAGCTTTGCTGTTCGGCCTTGCCGGTTTTTTGGAGCCGAGATCGTTTGATGATGCGGACGATGTAACCCGGCGCTATCTCAAGCCACTCTGGGACGAGTGGTGGACAGTTCGCGATGAGATGACGCGGATCGTGCTGGATTCGAAAATGTGGAAACTCTCAGGTATACGGCCATCAAACCACCCTCACCGACGCCTGGGAGCTCTCGCTGCAGTCGCCAGCGGTTTTGACGCCTTACGACAGGCTGTGAAGGTACGTGGGGTAAAAGGATTCCGCGTCTTCATGGAGAGTCTGGACCACCCTTACTGGCTGCGGCACTGGAACCTTCGGGCTGCCGAACTCTCCCAACCCGTTGCTCTTATTGGTCTCGATCGAATCACCGACTTGCTCATAAACGCCTTTATTCCTTCGCAACCTCTGGATATCGCCCGCACCGAGTTGGAGCGCCTTCGTGGTCCTCATCCCAGTGCTCGACTACTCCGCGCGAGCAAGTGGTTGGTAGGCATTATTGAGCCTAAACTCATGCGTAAAGCTAAGGACCAGCAGGGACTTTTACAACTTTATGCCGATTTCTCGTCTCTTACTGCAGCCGAAACCGCATCAAAAATACTTTCACAGAAATAAAAGCGCTCGTATTTTCCGGATGTAATGATATTAATGTTATCGTTACACATGCAACGGGCCACTTTTAGAATTCATAAAAAAATTAATTTATTATAATGAATTGTCCAAAAGTACTTTGTGTTGATGATAGCTGTCTTGTTCAAAGTTTAGTTGCTCGAGAGCTCGAGGTTTACGATCTTCAGCTTCTCTTTGCTAATGACGGCTTGGAGGGTCTCGACTGCTGTCTGCGTGAGACGCCGGATCTCGTGATGCTGGACATTAACATGCCGAAAATGGACGGCATCGAATTTTTAAAATTATGGCGAGCCGAACTCCCTTCTTCTGACACGCGGTTTATCATTATGACATCCGAGACAAGTAGGGAGATTGTTGAGACTGTTTTGAAGTTGGGAATATCAGACTACCTTGCAAAACCATTCTCTGGAAATATAATGCTCAACAAGATTGCTCGGCATATCCCACTTAACAAAAAAGAATATCCACAACCTGTTACGCGCATGCCGAAGGCGCTTGCCTCCCCAGTTGGTGCGTCTTGGAATGGAGTAGTAAAAACTTCTTCCACCACTCTAGGTAAAGTCAATTTCAAAACAATTAGGGTCTTCACAAAGGTTAGCGAAGAAGACGGCCAGGAACATTCTGAACAAGAGTTTTCTCTGCATGAAATTCTCTGCAAGTATCAAATGCTCTTACCCCGTCAAAGTGCATATTTAACAAGTATCATTGTGCAGCTCCTTAAAGATGGTAAAGTTTGGGTAACAAATGGAGAAGTTTCTGAAAAACTTAGACTTAAAGAACCTAAAAATAATATCGACTTCGAGACGGTAGCCCGTCTTCTTGCTCAGTATTTTGAGGAGCAGCGCTTGGATGGCGAATCGAGCGCGGCTGCCACTCAGAGGATTGTACTGCACCGTCCCGCAGAAAAGACCCGTCCGTCAAGCTGAGCCTTTTAGATCTATTTTATAGAGTATTCATAAGGAGTGAGTAGTGCAACAATTCGTCTGTAAATTGCCGACATGACCAAATAATTCCTGACTTACGGAAAACGGATCTGAATTTCCGTGACACGTTCTCATGCTAGTCATTTGCGGCTTGGCTTATACATCGCACACCAACATATCTCGTTTCCGGAAGGATGAATTTTCGAATTTCGACCTCCACAGAGGTCGCTTGGAATTCATTTAGAATCATTTCGGTGATTGACTGGGCGAGTGACTCGATGAGTCGTCTTGGGCGCTCTCGGGCAAGCTCGGAGACGCGCTGGCAGACGGCGGCATAGTCCACGGTGAGGCTGATATCGTCATTCATTTCTGCAAAATTCCTCCTCGGATGGATGCGGATATCAATTTCGATTTCTTGAGCTGCCATCCGCTCTGGATCAGGCACGCCGATCCAAGTTTTGACCCGCAGAGAATCGATGAGAATTTCGCTCATAGCAATAATACAGCTTTGTATTGACCCAAGGACCGTTCGCTCCATGCGGAATGGCATCTGGTTTTACTCATTTCTTGGTTTACGATTGCCTCATTTTTTTTATTCCTGAGCCTCACATCAATTGCTGAACGGCCGCGATATTGCGGGCGATGATCGTCGGGTGTGCCGGGATGAGCTTTTCGATGCGGTCGAAGCCTGAGAGCACAGCTACATCGAGCACGCCTCCATGGCGGGCGGTTTCGATATCATGCACCATGTCGCCGACGAACATCGTCTCCTTTGGATCCAGCGAGTGGATGTCGAGGATTTCGCGGATCTTTTCCCGCTTGTCCATGATTTCGGTATAAGCGACCTCGAAATATTTTTCGACACCGAGCCGACTGGCTTGAATTTTGAAATGCGAGGTTTTGATCGTGCTTAGCAAAAACGTCCTTCGGCCCGTGGCACGGCAGAAGCTGAGGAAATCCAGCGCCCCCGGCAGAAGCTCGATCCGGTCATTCAAACCCAGGAAAAACCGCTCGTAGAGTGCCTCCAAACCCTCGGCCGTGGCGTCTGGCAGGAGGTCTGCATAGAATCCTGAAAACGGCAGGCGGAAGTGCTCGCGGAATTCTTCCAGCGTTAGCGGATCCCTTCCATATTCGGCAAAGATCAGGTTCGTCGCCTCAAGCACGGCGGCGAGATCGTCGGCCAGTGTGCCGGACCAATCGAGAAGTACATTTCGAATCATGGTTTTTAAAAAACAATAGCCAGACGGGCTCCAATCACGAAGGCGTTTGGCGCCGAATCGTCACCGCCTGGATTCACAATGAGCTGGGCATCCGGTTGAAGGATGCACCACGGAGCAAGCACGCATTGGTAGGTGGCTTCAAGGACCATCTCGGACACCGCGCCGTCCCCGCCAGCCGCTTCGATATCCTCGCGCGCATCGGGGCTCAATGCGGCAAAGCCATAGGCTAGACCGATGGAATCATCGCTACGGACGGGCAGCAGGCCTTTGTAGGTGAATCCCATATCAAAGAAAAAATCCACCGCGTTCCTGTCGGGCGGAGTGAATCCCGTTCGGCCGAAAAAACCGAGTCCCTCGTCGCTCTTGGGGCCGCCCTCCGCATTCTCACGGAACAGCATTTGGTCGAGCACCAGATAATAGCCCGAATTGCCGGACGAGGTGGAGTCGGCCAGCGCATCCGCATATTGCCCGCTTTGAAGCCAAGCCCCGAGCTTTAACAAACCAGGCAGCAATCGAGAGGTATCGACATTGCCCCAGTAAAATTGGGCTTCGTTCATCCAGGTGAATCCGTTTTGGGTATCCAATCTCCAGCGGAATCCGTGGCGGTTCACATCCTGCGCAAAGACATTTCCTTGGTAAGCCCCCGAGAGAAAAGTGAAGGACTCGTTCGGCGAGTAGGCGAGCCTCAGCCCCGGCGCGCCGACAGGAAATGCCGCGCCGCCGTTCGGCATGTTGGAGCCCATCAGCGCACACCAACCGAATTCCGCGTTGATAAAAAGACCGCCGTAATCGGAGACAAGAAACTCCGAGTCGGCCGTGATTTGTCCGACGCGGAGGGAAATCTGTTTATCCAGAAGATCCTGTTCCAGCCAAAGCTCCGCACACCGGAGCGTGTTAAATCCGGCAATGTTCGAAATCGTCAGAAAGTTGCCCGCCAGATCCTGGCTCGCATCCCGCCCGCTCAGCCAGAGCCATGTCGTGCTGGCTCTCGCCCCGTGCCAGCCGATGAGCTTTTCTAAATCCAGCTCGGACCCGAAATCCAGCAACCCGGTATAAACCGATCCCGTGTGAGGCCCTCCCACTGTGTTGCCCCAGACTTCCGCCGTGTAGTTGGCAAAAACTTCCACGCCGCGATCTGACATCGTGGCACCTTGGCCAAACCACTCGCCGTTAAGCGTCTCGCGCGGCAACAATGGACCTGCGATGTCCTGCGGTGTTTCATTCTGCGCCGAGGCAAGCAGCGCAAACGAAAGAAGGCAGCACAGGGTGGTAAGTGCGGATTTCACAGCCCGAGCCTCTTTCAATTCTTGCGCGCAGGTCAAGGCTAGGTGGCGTGTTCTGTCTTTACAGTCCAATGCGGGGACGCTGATATTCCCTGCTCTCAATGACTCAAAGAATCGGCATAGGATTGTCAGGGTTTGGAACGGTTGGAGCTGGGGTTTATAAAAACCTCCTCCGCAATGCCGCCCTTTTGGAGCAACGGATTGGTGTTCAGTTCGAGGTGCGCAAGATTGCTGTGCGCGATCTCTCGAAGACGCGCGATGTGCAGGCACCTGCGGAGCTTTTCACAGACTCGCCGGATGAGCTGCTGGCCGATCCTTCGATTCATGTCGTGGTGGAGCTCATGGGCGGTATCGATATTCCTCTGGCCTTCGTGAAAAAAGCCATCGCCGCTGGCAAGATCGTCATCACCGGAAACAAGGCACTCCTAGCCGAGCACGGGCATGAGATTTTCCAACTCGCCGCAGAAAAGCGCGTGCCAGTCTTCTATGAGGCGGCCGTGGCAGGTGGAATTCCCATCATCAAATCCGTACGCGAGGCTTTTGTGGGAAATCGTTTCGAGGCGATTCATGGGATTTTGAATGGTACGAGCAACTACATTCTGAGCCGCATGACGGATGAGGGCTTGGATTTCGCTCCGGTCCTCGCGGAGGCCCAGAAACTCGGCTATGCGGAGGCGGATCCTGCGCTGGATGTGAATGGATGGGACGCTGCGCACAAGGCGATCATCCTTGCCTCGCTGGCCTATGGATTCTGGATCGATCCGAAGGATGTGCTCGTCGAGGGCATCGAAAAAGTCACCGCTGCCGACATTCAATTTGCCAACGAACTCGGCTATCGCATCAAGTTGCTCGCATCCATCAAGGCCGATGAAAACGCCTTTATCGAGGTGCGAGTTGTTCCAACGCTCATTCCAAAAACCCATGTTCTGGCTTCGGTGAATGGCGTCTTCAATGCCGTCGCCGTCAAAGGTGATGTGGTCGGAGATGCTCTTTTCTACGGACGCGGGGCGGGGCAGGACCCCACATCCAGTTCTGTCCTTGGCGACCTCGCGGAGGCAGCTGCTTTTATGCAGTCCCCTCGTCGCTGTCTCGGCTTCACCTCTCATGATCTCTACGGGCGCTGCAAGCCGGTGGATGATACAATTTCAAAATATTACCTGCGTCTCGGCGTGGAAGACCGCCCGGGTGTGCTGGCGCAGATCGCCGGCACCTTGGCTAAAGCGGACATCGGCATCCTCTCGGTGATCCAGCCGGAAGGCTTGGTTGACGGCTCCGTGCCTCTCATTCTCACTCTCCACGACGCCCCCTACGGATCGATGAAAAAAACTGCTAACGAGTTGGCATCCCTTCCTTGTGTGAAAGGAACGCCACTTCTGCTTCACATGGAGGCCTTCTCGTGAACGAGCCGCTCAATGACAAAGGTGTTATCCATCGCTACCGGCAGTTTCTGCCCGTGAGCGATTCCACGCCGGTGATCTCGCTCAGCGAGGGCTCGACGCCGCTCATCCACTCGCCACGCCTCAGCGAAAAAGCCGGTGCGGAGGTTTATTTAAAGTTCGAGGGACTCAATCCTACGGGATCCTTCAAGGATCGTGGCATGACGGTTGCCATTTCCAAAGCGGTGGAGGACGGGGCCAAGACGGTCATATGCGCCTCCACAGGAAATACTAGCGCCGCTGCAGCAGCCTACGCCGCCCGCGCGGGAATCCAGTGCGCTGTGATTTTACCTGCCGGTAAAATCGCCATCGGCAAGCTGGCGCAGGCTTTCGTTTATGGTGCAAAGGTTGTGGCGATCCGTGGAAATTTCGACGACGCCCTGCGCATCGTGCGGGAGTTCGGCGGCATCGACGGCGTGGCGATCGTGAATTCGATCAACCCGCATCGCATAGAAGGTCAGAAGACTGCGTCGTTCGAAATTATCGAGGATCTCGGCGATGCACCGGATATTCATATCCTCCCGGTCGGAAATGCGGGCAACATAACTGCTTATTGGCAGGGCTATCGCGAATTTCATGCCGCCGGACGCTCGACGCGCCTGCCCAAAATGGTCGGATTTCAGGCAGCCGGATCGGCCCCAATTTTTTACAACCAGCCCATTGAGAAGCCTGACACCATTGCCACCGCCATCCGCATTGGCAACCCTGCGAGTTGGCAGGGAGCTAACAATGCCGTGAGTGATTCCGGCGGTTGCATCGATATCGTAACGGATGAGGAAATCCTCGCAGCGCAAGCTTGGTTGGCTGCGAATGAAGGCGTCTTCGTCGAACCCGCCAGCGCCGCCAGCGTGGCTGGATTGTTAAAATGCCACTCGAATGCGCGTTGCAGTGGATGTCCTTTCGCCTCCGCCTTGCGCTCAGGCGCCAAGGTCGTTCTCACCGTTACCGGTCACGGGTTGAAGGATACCGAGACACCTGTAAAGTTCGGCGGATTCACCCCGGCTGAGTCGGATGCCAACCTCGCCGCAGTGCGTGCGGTTCTTGATCAAAGCTGATTTTTCACCATGGCACTGATTGTTCAAAAATACGGCGGCACTTCGGTCGGGAATCCCGAGCGGATTCAAAATGTCGCAAGGCGTGTTCTCGCGACCCAGCAGGCTGGCAACTCGGTCGTTGTAGTGGTTTCAGCCATGTCGGGAGTCACCGATGGCCTGATCAAACTCGCCAAGGAAGTCTCTCCCTCACCCGCCGAACGGGAGATGGATGTTCTTCTCGCCACCGGCGAGCAGACCACAATCGCTCTCACCGCGATGGCGATCAATGCTCTCGGGGGCAAGGCGGTCTCGCTCACCGGCGCCCAGGCGGGAATCATCACAAGCGGTGTCCACACAAAGGCGAAAATCGCCAATATCGCACCGCGGCAGGTCAGAAAATTTCTTAACGAGGGCAATGTCTGCATCGTCGCCGGATTCCAAGGCCAGACGCTCGAGGGGCAGATCACCACGCTCGGACGCGGCGGCTCCGACCTCACCGCTATCGCCATTGCGGCGGCCCTTAAGGCTGACCTGTGCGAGATCTATACGGATGTCGATGGCGTTTATACCTGCGACCCGCGGGTGGTGCCGGATGCCAAGAAGATCGATGTGATCGCTTACGACGAACTTCTCGAAATGGCCAGCAGCGGATCCAAAGTCATGCAATCCCGCTCGGTCGAATTCGCCAAAAAATTCAAAGTACCCTTCGAGGTGCGCAGTAGTTTCAACAACAACAGGGGAACCATAGTGAAAGAAGAATCCATCGGACTCGAAAATGTCGTCGTGCGCGGCATCAGCCTCGAACGCAAACAAGCCAAGGTCACCATCACCCAAGTGCCCGACAAACCCGGCACCGCCTCACGCATTTTTACTGCCCTCTCCGAGGCGAATGTGATCATCGATGTCATTGTCCAAAATGTTTCCGTAAGCGGATCGACCGATATTTCCTTTACGATGGGAGCCGATGAACTCGAAAAGCTCGGACCAGTCATTGACCGAGTAGCCAAGGATGTCGGAGCCGGCGAAGTGATCAAAAAAAGTGGCATAGCCAAGTTGAGTGTTGTCGGAATCGGCATGCGATCCCACTCGGGAGTTGCCGCCACACTCTTCGAATGCCTTGGCAACGGCGGAGTGAACATCCAAATGATCTCCACCTCCGAAATCAAAATTGCCGTCATCATCGACGAGGCTCAGATCGAGCATGCCGCCAAACTCGCCCACGCCGCGTTCGGACTGGCGAAGTAGTCTGGAGATTTCGCCGCGCCATCCCCTATGGATATCTTCGAAAGTGTCGGGATCCTCAGCGGGAAGCTGGGACTTCCCGTTCTTTTGATAGGTGGCCATGCGGTGAATTTTTACGGTTACAACAGAACAACCCTCGATGTGGATTTCCTGATCGCGGTGGATAGCTTCCCCGCTTGGCGCTCCGGCTTGGAGTCCATCGGCTACAAGTGGATCGGGCAGACGGAGAATTTTGTCAGACTGGAGCCCTCCGACCCCGCTTTGTTCCCGATGGATGTCATGCTTGTTACTCCGGAGACATTTCAAAAACTCTACGACGAACGGGTGGAGTGTCCCATCGGAACTGCTCGGCTGAACTTGCCCAAGCCTCTTCACCTGATCGCCCTCAAACTGCACGCTATGAAAAATCCCGGGCGCTTGAGGCAAGGCAAGGACTTGCTCGACATTTTGAATCTCGTTTCCCTTTGCCATATCGATACCAAGGGGCAAGAGTTCCAAGGCATCCTCGACCGCTATGCCAACGAAGAGATCAAAAACCTCGTCCTCCGCTCCATCCTCTGAGGGATCCGGCGGGGATTTTTTTGATCTTCCAGAGGTCACTGCGGCCGATGAGGCATTTTTGAAAAGTTGTCCCGCGCCGACTTTCGAGCAACAGATAGCCCATGCCCGCTGGCTGCTCGCGTGGCGCAGGAGTAGGGGGATTCCGGATGAACACCCGCCCCGTCAGCACGAGCGGTTTGAGATGTAGGCCGGAATCTGTCGCCAGATTCTCGTCGCCAACTCGTCGGCTATCTGTTTGAAGCATCGCGAAATTATGAGCGTTCCGCAGAACACGATTGCGATTGTTTACGACTACGACCAGACCCTCTCGCCGATCTACATGCAGGAGGAGGCGATCTTTCCGGTTTTTGGAATCGACCCCTCCCATTTCTGGAAGCGATGCGCCGAGTTGGTGCAAAAGCAGGGTTACGACCACGAACTGGCTTACATGAAGGTGCTTCTCGATTGCCTCGAGATTGATCGACCGACGAACGCCCGCCTTCGCGAGTTGGGTGGGCGGCTTACTTTTTATCCTGGTTTGCCTGAAATGTTCGAAGATTTGAAAAACACGCTGATTACTCCGGAGCATGCCGCACACGGAATTCGGGTGGAGCATTACATCGTATCATCAGGCATGAAGGAACTCATCGAGGGTAGCCGCCTCGCGCCATATGTGCGCAAGATCTTCGGTTGCGAATTCGCCACCGATGAGCACGACCGCATCACATTTCCCAAACGCGCGATCAGCCACACCCAGAAGACCCAGTTTCTCTTCCGCATTAATAAAGGCATGCTGGAACTCGATCAGGATGTGAACGACCACATGGATCCCGCACTGCGTCCGGTTCCTTTTCAGAACATGATTTATGTCGGCGACGGACCTACCGATGTGCCGTGCTTCACGGTCATGCGGCGGAATGGGGGCCAGGCGATTGCCGTTTACAATCCCGAAGATCCCACGCGCACAAGTTTCAAAAAATGCTACCAACTCTGCACTCATGCGGACCGGGTTAAAAATATCGCTCCTTCGGATTTTCGTGCGGGCAGCCATCTGCGGCTTCTCCTCGAGGAAATGGTTCTTGAGATCGGCAACCGCATCATCCAGCGCCGAAGCGATGATCTCGAAGCAGGTACGGTGAAGGCGCCGAAGCACTGAGGCCTCAGAGGAGCAGTAGGAAAACTGCAACGCAGATCGCTGTCGGAATGAGGGCTGCGAGGAAAAGTTTCATCGCGCTCACGCCGTTCTTGCCAAAGTGGGATTGCAGAATCGACTGGCCGGCTGGATTCGGGGCATTGGCGATCACGGTAAGCCCGCCGCCCGCCACGGCACCCGCCACTACGGCGAGCTTCGCTTGGTCGGAAAATCCAGGCACGAGTGATGCCAGATAAGTGATCGCCGCATTGTCATTGAACGCCGTGAGAACGGTCGACCCTAGGAGGAGTTGTGTGGGATTCAAGCTCGTGAGCACCGGTTCGATCCACCACTGCTGGCAACCTCCATGGATGACAAGGGCCGCAAGGAAAAAACCTACAAGCACTGGTCCTCGCAGATTGATGGCATCTTGGTTCCTCTCCGTGGCAGCGACAAATGCCAGAAAGAACATGTATGTAATAACCACCATTGCCGCATAGTGTGCAGTATAAACAACAAATCCGATGAAGAGAAGATGACAAAGGATGATCTGGAAAGGAACTTTAGGGGCTTTATCCGTACTGTGCACAGGGGGCATCTTCATCGAAAGGAGTTCCCGACGGAAGACAACGAATGCGAGGGTGTTTGATATTACGATGCAGATAGCTGCCTTCCAGCCGAAGTGGAGAAGCATGAAAGGCATGTCCCAGTTCCACTTGCTCGCCACCATAACGACAGGAGGTGCTGCGAAATGCGAGAGCGTTCCGCCAATTGAGATATGAACGAAAAGCAAGCCCAGCGTGACATATCGGAGGTTCATCGAAGGATTAAGTCTGTAGAATTTTCGAGCCAGCAGCAGGGCGCAGATGGTCATCGCGGCCGGCTCCGTGATGAAGGAGCCCAGCAACGGACCAATCGTCAGAATCGCAAACCACCATGCGGCCGGGGTCGCCCTGCCGAAGTCGGCAAATTTCTTTAGCGAGCCCTCGGCGAAGTGCAGAATCGGGCGCGAGCTGGCGATGGCCATGATCACCACCACAAAAATCGGCTCGGTGAAGTTCACTCCGCTCAAATAATGCGACGCCACGCCTGGACCCTTCATCGTCAGGATCGCAAGCCCAAGCGGAATAAGCCAGATGCCAAAGACCGCCTCGACTTCGCCGAGAAAATGAAAAACCACAGAGAAGAATTTCTTTCTGTCCAGCTGACGTAAATTCGCTGCCTCACCCCCTGTCAGCATCTCCTCGCATTCCACCTCAAACCGGTGGGAAACGGCACGGAACTTCGCCGCAAGAAATGTGTGCACGATCGCAGCAAAAAAAATGAGCGTTGCCACCAAATTGAACGGATCCGCCTGGATGCGCCCGAGTAGCTTGGCACCCACGCCCGACACCTGTGCATCCGCATAACTTTCAAGTGGCATAGGAAAAACTGCCTCCTGCCCAGCTAAGTCCGCGCCATGTAAACAGCCGGCTAAACAAACCCAAACAAGTACGACAGCAAAAAAAAGTCGGCGCGTGAAAAAGGAGGACTTGAACATGGCTACCGTGACTTAACACAAAACACCCCGGCAGCAAACCCGATCCGCCTCCCCAGCCACACAACCAATGCCCTTCAAACCATGGCGGAAATTTTGGACGATCGTCCAAAATTTTGGTTTTGCGAGAAATGGTACGATTGATTTTGTGGACCCTGGAACGCGGCGCCGGATTTGATTTGCATGGGGTGTGTTTGGCGATGGATATTCGGTTGTATGTTCACTGGACTTGTTGAGGAGATGGGGCGCTGCGAGTGGCTGAGGATCGGTGCTGAGGGAGCTCGATTAGCTGTTCACGCTCCGCACATTTCCGATACGGTGCGCATTGGAGACAGTGTTGCTGTGAATGGGTGTTGTCTCACTGTGACGCGAACTTTGGAAGGGGTTATGGAATTCGATCTTCTTGTGGAAACCCTGCGACGCACGAATCTGGAATCGCTCATTCCCGGGGCGGGGGTGAATCTCGAGCGCTCGCTGGCGGCGGATGGGCGCCTGGGCGGGCATTTCGTGCAAGGGCATGTGGATACCACCACAAAGGTTCGCTCCGCTGCGCGGCAGGGTGCGGACATGCGTTTGGATTTTGAAATGCCTTCTGAATTCGCCTGCTACCTTGCTTACAAAGGTTCGGTGGCCATCAATGGGGTGAGCCTCACTGTTGCAGAAGTCGGGACCGACACTTTCACCGTTTGGATCATACCCCACACGGCCTCAGCGACCAATCTCGGCGCTCTCGAAGCTGGTTATATGGCCAATCTCGAGTGCGACATGCTGGCGAAATATACCGCACGGATTCTGGAGTGTCGGCGGTATTGACCGGCCCGGTTTTATTCCAAACCACGCTCGGAGAGGTCTATCTCGTCGAGTCCGAGATAGTGGCCGATTTCATGGAGGAATGTGATGCGCACCTCCTGGCGAAAGGCGTCCTCATCGGCCTCACACATGTCCCAGAGATTTCCAAGCCACAGCACGATCCTCGGTATTTGCGGGCTTCCCGTGTCCGTGGCATCTGCGCCTTCGAAGAGGCCAAGTTGGTCGCTGTCCACGCCATCCGCCTCATGTGCTGGTGAGGGGAATTCCTCTAATACTGTGGCAACCTCGTTCAGAGCATGGCGAATTGGATCGGGAAGCTCCGAGCGGGTTCTTTCGATTTCCTCGGTGGCCACTTCTATCAGGTATGCAAATGGCGCGTCGGGATTCTTTTCAAAGTTCATTGCCTTTTTGCTAGAGTCATCGGGCTCTCAGGAAAGATACGTTCTCTGGTTCATTGAAAAAAACCAGCAATTCTATTTCAAACGCGGACACATTAAGTTATAGGTACCTTCTAATATGCGCCCGGAGCAGGAACTTGTTCAAAAAAGCCTGGAGCTTTGCCAGAGCGGGGACATGGAAGAAATCACACGCGTCTATGTGGAGCTATTTCCCTTGCTTCGAGGATACCTCCGGAATTTAGGCGCGTCTCCGCTCGAGGCGGAAACTCTGGCCGTCGAAGTTCTAAGCGATTGTTTGATTGGAACTCTCAGTCGCCCTCCTCTGATTAACAAATGTCAGGGACGCAGTTCTCTCGCTACTTGGATGAGTGCTGTCGCCAGAAACCGGTATCATGATTTCATGCGTGGACAAAAAATGGATCGTGCCATTGCCTCAGATCTTCAAAAGACCTTGGCTGCAGGGGAGGGCTGGGTTGAAGCACAAGTTCAAGATGATCATCTTTTCGAGGCCTTGCGTTCTGCACTTACTCAGGCTTTCCAATCCCTATCAGCCACGGACGTAGTGTTACTCCACCTGGTGCATGGCCATAAAGTGGATCAGCGTATTCTTGCGAGATCTCTTGCTTGGTCGGATACTAAGATGAGCCGTCACCTCTCTTCTCTACGGACCGACCTCAAGCTTAAAGTTCAATCTTTGCTCCGGGATGTGGACAGAAGTGAGCCGCCAAGTTGGGAGGAATTGGTCCAAGTCTGCGCGCAAATGGTCGAACCATTCTGAAAAGTGATGGATGCTCTTTTGTTTCAATCACAGCTAGACGATGCCCCGTTCGAGTTTCTCCTCGATATGTTTTTGCGAGCCGAGTCGCTGGCCTGTTTCTCTGCTCGCTCTGATGAGGAGGAAATTAACGAAACTATGCAGAAAATGGCTTCAGGTCTTCTTGCCCCTAACGATGTGCAAGAGCTTTTCGTAAGGTTGAGGCTTGACCCGGCCGCTGTGGCACGTCTCGCCTCACTTCTCCAAGGATCCAAGGAGGCCGCCCGAGAGGCTCGGGAATGAAGAACGAAATCTCTGAAGATTCCAGTCCGATCATTTCGGCAGCGATATTGCCCGAAAGTGTCAAGCCTCTCTTCAGAGTTGGCCTCGTGCTTGATGCTTGGATGGATGCACAAGCCGCTTCGATCTGTCGAGGCGAGTGGAGTGGATGGCCATGTGCCGAGGGATTTGATTTGTTACGCGATGCGGTGATAGCGGCCGATGCGGATCAAGGAGTGCTCTGGCTGGTTGACGATTTGAAACTTGAGCTCCGTCCCTGTTTCAGTATCGGCAGCCATTCCGATATTTTTCTCAAAGAGATCCGTCAACCACTCAGCTCTGGTTTGATCAGTATGGTTTTTTTTACTGAGGACTCGATCTGCGAAGCGGAAGTTGGACGCCGTGGCGAGTATTGCCCCGATGTCGATTCACGACTTGGCGCGAAGACAAAAGCCATGATCGCGATCCCGGTCTTTTTTGCACAGCGGTGCAGGGGAGTTTTTTCCGCTGTTCTTTTCGAGGCTAGTTCTCAAATAACACAAAAGGAGACTTTTCTTCATTCCGATTTTGAAACGCTATCTCAGGCTGCATTGCTTTGGAGCGAGTTAATGGATTCGCAACTTGCCGGATTCGGCATGCAAGTCGGCTCGACCATTGTTTCATGAACGGAGTTATTTATTGGAAAGACTTTCCGGATGCCATGCAGCGTGGAGACGGTCGGGGTGTAAGAGTGGCTGTGCTTGATTCAGGAATTGAAAGACTTCATCCCGGATTCAAAGATGCCGACTTCGACGATGATCTTTGTTTTGCGACCGCGGGAAATGGCGCATCTCCAAAAAATGCCAATGGGATGGATTTTTTTGGCCATGGAACAGCTGTGGCATCTGTGCTCCTTCATACCGCGCCACGTGTCACAATCGGCAGCTTTCGTGTTCTTGGCGGCGAGGCTTACGGGCGTGATGAAATCATTCGCCGAGCGGCTTTGGAGGCCATAGCGCGCGGTTATCATATTATTCACTGCAGCTTTGGTGCGAGTGGTTCGCCATTTACCGTGATGTCTTTCAAGTCTTGGATCGATGCAGCCTACCTCGCTGGCGTGCATGTTGTCGCTGCTTGCAATAACGGGGGATCATCCGTGCGTGTTTGGCCGGCACATTTCTCAAGCGTGGTGGCTGTGGATTCCTCGTCCGGGGTTTCCAGTGGGCAAATTCAGAGACGCACCGGTTCACTCGTTGAGTTCGCCGCTGGTGGAGGAGGCAGAACCCGTTTACTTTGGAAAAACCACACCATGCGCAATATTTCGGGAACGAGTTTTTCCGCTCCAATAGCCACAGGCCTCATGGCTAGAATTTTATCCGTACATCCTGGTATCCATCCCGACCAGATGAAGATGATTCTGAGGCAAATTGCCGCGCCTGCAGAGTAACGGGTTTGGAAAGTGGAGTAAAACAGCTCTCGAAAAACTTTCTACTGGATCGAAGGAGGAACAGGACCCGTCTTAGGAACGAGGCGAAGAATAACTGTACGGTTGCGTGCAGCTGCATTTGGCACATCGCTTGTGAAAGGCTGCGTCATGCCGCCTGTTGAACTCACCAGCAGGCGCTCTGCTGGAAAGTTGCCATCCTCGCGCAACACTTCCGTGGCTGCAACGGCGCGGCGGAGACCCAGCGTGTAATTATCGCGGAATGGTGATTGCTGGCGCATTGCAGTGCCGTCTGTTTGGCCTTCGATAATAAGCCAGAAGTCGGGAGCGTTCTTGGCGATCAATGCCCCAGTGAGGGCGAGTTGCTCACGGCCTTTCTTGCCTATTTTCACTCCAGAGGCGAAAATTCCGTCTTCAAACTTGATGCGTATCTCGTTTTTGTTGCTCGTGATCACACAACCGGGGAGTTCCATGAGGTTAGGAAGGAGGCGATTTATTGCTTCCAAATTCGGGTCGACTTGAGGCTCCGCCACAACCGGAGCAATCGGCGCGGTTCGGGCGGGCACATCCGGCGTGAGGGTCACAGGTTTGGGTGTTGCCTCCTCCTCGAGGGGAATCGGATCGGTTACAGTAGCGGGCATCGGCGCAGAAGAAGGGATGCTTGTATGCGATGCGATGGGCTCCTCATTCTCATTGTGCTTATAAACAACCTGAAATTCCGGTAAAACTGGCATTGTGGGTTGCGGCTTAGGCTGGGCGAGCGGCGAGGGGGCGTGTTCGCCGGGGTTGATTTGTTCCTTGATGAAGAATCCTGCGACTCCAACAAAGATAAGAATTACAACCCAGTAAGCGAGTTTCCGAAAGGCATTCATGCCTCCAGCTGAGCGGTCACTACCGCGTAACGGAGGAACGGGAACCGCTCCGGGCTTGTTATAGGGGCGCGATATTTCGACCGCATCCGAGTCGAGTGAGGTCTCGCGGGTTGTTTCGCGGAATGGCGGGCGTGAAGATATCGAGGGCTGAACCGCTTTGCGAATCTTAGGCTCCCTTGCGGCGGGAGCCGATTTGGAAGATTTTTTGTTCTGTGATTTCTCCGAGATTTGCGCCATGAGCTCGAGAGCAGAAGTCGATCGGACAGCTGTTTTGCGAGTGGCCTTTGCTGAAGGTTTGGCCGGTGCCTCTTCTTCTGGTTCTTCGATCACTTCGCTGACACCACTGAACTCGTCAATCTCGCGCACTTCGCCAACGGAATCAAAATCATCATCACCCACTGATCCGACCATTTCTTCGACCACCGGCTTGATTTGCCGAGCGACTGTGGATTCGGCTTTTTGAAGTTTTGTGGAAAAATCGATCCCTACTGGTTCGCCGACTGATTGTTCCGGCAGGTTGGACTCCTCGCCATCACGTTCCCTCCTCCAATTTTCCAGAGCGAATCGGTTGAATCGCCATTGACGTCCGACTTTCACCCCGGGCAATTGTCCCTCGCTACAGAGTTTAAGGAGTGTGGATTTGGGCATTTTGAGGAAAATTGCCGCCTCGTCGCCGTTCATTACTTCATTTTGGGGAGCTGATTGATCGTTTTCCATGCCAAGTTTGTGAATTTTGATTCTGATACAAAAAATAGTCAGATGCAATCACTGCTTTACGGGTTTATCGTTGCCGGATGCGGATTTTTTCGAGAATGCTTGAAGAAATGAAAAGCGTACGAGTTCGTGTGCCGGCCACAACGGCGAATCTGGGGCCGGGTTTTGATGCAATGGGAATTGCCTTGCGTATTTACAATACGATCACCGTTGCGCGTGGGAATGGGACTGATCCCGGCGAAATGGCTAGCTTAGCGGCGGATTTGTTTTTTCAGGCTTCGGCTGTGAGGAAATTTGATTTCCACTGGAGCGTTGAAGGTGATGTGCCGAGATCGCGCGGGTTGGGCAGTAGTGTTACTGTGCGGCTTGGCATTCTTCATGGACTTAATGTGTTGGCTGGCAAGCCACTCGATCGTCAGGAGGTCTTCAGGCTCTGCGTGGAACTGGAGGGCCATCCCGACAATGCTGCGCCTGGAGCTTTCGGAGGGTTCTGCATCGCGCCAAAGTCTGGTCCATTGCAACGTTATTCAGTCGATAAGGCACTTGCTTTTGTGCT
>JBIJCR010000039.1:0-18118 GCA_044344595.1 Terrimicrobiaceae bacterium | reverse complement strand
TTCGTTGCGAATGTGGCCCACTCTGTGGCTTTGAGCCTCGCCGAGCAGGCACAGAAGGGTGGGTCACTCCGCCTCTCCGAGCACGATCTGTCCCTCCTCATCGAAAAAGCCCTCATCGACAATGACGCACACGATGTCGCAAAGAGTCTTGTTTTCAAACGTTCGATTCGCTCCGGGAGCACATCCACGACCGCTCTGGAGGCCGAGCCGATGAATGTTCGGCTGATCCGTCGCAACGGGGCTGTTGTTCCTTGGATGGAATCTAAAATCGAAGCGGCCTGTCGTCGTGCATTCCTCTCGATGAAGGAAAATGCTGAGGCCGCCGCATCGATTTCACGTGGAGTGACCGAGCGCGTTCGCGCCCGCGATTCTGCGTTTGTCCACATCGAGGATGTACAGGACCTTGTTCAGGAAGAGCTCATGCGTCAAGGCCACTACAAAGTTGCCGAGAGCTACATCCTCTATCGCGCTCAGCGCGCGAGTCACAGGCAGGATGTGGTCAAGACAGAAGCCCAAACAGAAGCCAATGATATTCAGGAATCCCTCATCATGGTCGTTCAAAGCGACGGCCAGAGCATTCTGTGGGATGGTTCCGAGTTGAGGAAGCGGATTCAGTTTGCGATGATCGGCCTTGAGTTGAATCTCGACGCCCTTCAGATCGAACGCGAGCTTCGCCGATCCCTTGCCACCGAGGTGACCGAGGACATCCTGAAAAACACAGTCGTTTTAAATGCCCGCACGCTCATCGAGCGCGATGCCGACTTCGCCAAGTTCGCAGCGCGCATCATGCTCTCCTACATTTACGAAGAAGTACTCGATTGGAAAATCCAGCGCGACGGTATCGAAGGGCTCCGTGATGCCCATCGCAAGGCCTTCAAGAACTATCTTCGCACCGCTGTTGGGATCGAGCGCCTGACGCCTAAGCTTCTCGGATACGACCTTGATGTTCTTTCCGATGCCATCGACCCCACGGCTGATATGGATTTCGACTTTTTGGGAATCCAGACTCTCTATGACCGCTACCTCATTATCGATAAAACTAAAAAACCACTGCGCCGCTTGGAAACACCACAGTTTTTCTGGATGCGGGTCGCCATGGGACTCTTCATCGAAGAGCCTGCGAAACGCGAGGATTGGGTTATCCGGCTCTACAATCTCTATAAGAGTCGTCGCTTCTGCTCCAGCACGCCCACGCTTTTCAACTCTGGCACCCTGCACAGCCAGCTTTCCAGTTGCTACCTCTACAAAGTGGACGACTCGATTGAGTCTATCATGCAGCGCGGCATCGCGGAAAATGCCTACCTTTCGAAATGGGCCGGCGGTCTCGGAGGCTCATGGACAGCGGTTCGTGGCACTGGCAGCTACATTAAGGGCACGAATGGTGAGAGCCAAGGTGTCATTCCCTTCCTCAAACTTCATAACGATCAGCTTGTGGCAGTAAACCAGGGCGGAAAGCGTCGTGGTTCAGGTTGCGCCTATCTCGAGACTTGGCACAATGACGTGGAGGACTTCCTGCAACTCCGCCGCAACACAGGCGACGACCGCCGGCGCACTCACGATCTGAATACCGCCAACTGGGTTCCTGATCTTTTCATGAAGCGCATGGAGTCCCGCGAGAATTGGACTCTCTTTCGCACCAATGAAGTTCCCGACCTTCACGATGCCTACGGAAGAAAGTTCGAGGAGCGTTACCTCCACTATGAGGAGCTAGCCCGCCAAGGCAAAATTACCGCCAAAGAAGTGCCTGCCATCGATCTTTGGAAGCAGATGCTCAAGATGCTTCTTGAGACAGGACATCCATGGATCACCTTCAAGGATCCCTGCAATCTCCGCAGCCCACAGGACCATATCGGAGTTATCCACTCCTCAAACCTCTGCACAGAGATCACCCTCAATACCAGTGAGGATGAGACAGCGGTGTGCAACCTCGGATCGATCGTTCTCAACACGCACATCAAGCCCGACGGTTCGCTCGATCATGAAATGCTGCGCGAAACGATTCATGTCGCCATTCGTGCCCTCGACAATGTGATCGACATCAATTTCTATCCCACGGAAGCCGCCAAGCGATCGAATGTTCGCCATCGTCCGATTGGGCTTGGAGTGATGGGCCTGCAAGATGCCTTGTTCAAACGCAACGTCAGTTTTGCCAGTACGGAGGCTGTCGATTTCAACGACGAGTTTATGGAGGCCATTGCCTACCATGCCTACGGCGCATCCAGCGACCTTGCTGCCGAGCGAGGACCTTACAGCAGCTATCGTGGATCGAAGTGGGATCGCGGTCTGCTGCCACAAGACACGATCGATCTGCTCGAGCGCGAACGCGGCGTTAAAATCGACGTCCCGCGTGGTGGGCGCATGGATTGGTCGCCTGTTCGGGAAAAAATTAAAAAGCAGGGCATGCGCAATTCTAACGTCATTGCCATCGCGCCCACGGCTACGATATCGAATATCATGGGTACAACCCCTTGCATCGAGCCGAACTACAAGAATCTCTATGCCAAGGAAAATCTCGGCGGCAAGTTCACCATTCTAAGCACCGAGTTGGTTCGTGATCTCAAGAAGATTGGCAAATGGGACACCCGCATGCTCGAACAAATCAAATATTTTGAAGGCGAGCTCAGCAACATTGAGGACATCCCTGTTGCGATCCGCGAGAAGCACCGCACGGTCTTCTCGATTCCGTTCGAATTCATCATCGAAGCCGCCGCACGGCGTCAGAAGTGGATCGACCAGTCCCAGTCGGTCAACCTCTTCATCGGCGAGCCCGACATGAAGATAGCCAGTCACATGTATCGCCGCGCCTGGCATACCGGGTTGAAGACCACCTACTACCTGCGAACCCTTGGCGCCTCCAGTATTGAAGGCCCAACCACCAATGTGAAAAAGGAACTCCGCGGAGTTGTTGCAGGGCCCAAGCCCGAATATACCGCTGAGCAAAAGTTGGCATGCTCCATCGAAGCCATGCGCAACGGCGAGGAATGCGAGGCGTGTCAATAAGTCGTAGGTCGACTTTTAAAACCAAAGCAATCTCAAACAACTAACTTTTAAATCAATGAGCACACCAGAACTTCCATTAGTCGGCATAGTAGCCAACCTCGATCCGGAGGATGTCAAAGCTCTCGCCACATACGGCACTTTTGAAACAGTAACCTCTGGAACTGTGGTTATCGAACAGGGGAAATCCCATGGACAGCTCTTTCTCATCACCAATGGTTTACTCCATGCCCGCCGCAGCGACCAAGCTAACGATGTGCTCCTCGGTCAAGTGCTGAAGGGTGAGTGGATGGGCGAGGTGGATCTCTTCGATCCCCTCGAGGCTGTGTGCTCCGTTGTGGCCGTAGAGGAGTGCCAGTATTGGGTCATCACGCGCGACAATCTGGAGAAATTCATCAACAATCATCCCTCGGCTGGTATTCTCCTGCTGATAGGTCTCTCCACCACCTTAAGCCGGCGCATCCGCGAGGTGACAAGTAAACTGGCCGATAAACAAAACTTACCAAACTCCGCGAGTCTATGATGGATTGAGTCTTTTGCCTCCCATGCTGAAACCACTTGCACTTGCAATTTTCTTCGCCTCTTCGACCCTTCAAGCTATGGATCCGAGGGGGGCGCTGGCCTGCTTGCAAGCTATTCCTGAAGTATATCGGAATGGTGTTCTCAAACTCTCTGCTGACAATGCAAACCCCAACCCTGATACTTGGTATGTCTCAGTGCAGGTTGGGAGGTATGAAAAGGGAATGCGCAGTTTTGAAGTGGCGTCCGGTCAGATCATTTCTGACAAACCTGCCCTTGGACTTCGTGAGATTTTTTCCTCTGCCAAGCCTTTGGATCTCTCCAAGGTCCAGCTTGATTCACGCGAGATTTTTAATATCGCCCAGCAGTATGCTGGAGCAAATGGCAAGCAGATCGGCACAGTGAGCTTCGTTCTGAATCAGCAAGGTGGTTCTGTGGTTCCGATTTGGTCGGTTTGGTGTTACGGGCCAAATGGAACATACTTCGGCGAGTTGAAGCTCCTCGCCACGGATGGCACTGTGATCTCCAACGACGCCTTTCTAAAGAAACCCTGATTCCTCAACGCGCAGTTAATATGGCAGTCGGCAAAAGAAGGCTTGATGCGTTGCTCGTTGAGCGCGGTTTTTTTGGAAATGCCGACCAAGCTGCCAGAGCAGTCATGGCCGGGCAGGTTTATATCAAAGGTCAACCTGTCTCAAAGCCGGGAACTCCTGTTGCGCCCGATGCGGACATCAGTCTCGCCGCACGGGAAAAGTACGTAGGCCGCGGGGGATTCAAGCTTGAGGCGGCGTTGGATCACTTCCATATCGATCCTTCAGAGCTCGTCTGTATCGATATTGGCGCCTCCACTGGCGGGTTCACGGACTGCCTTCTTCAGAGGGGAGCCAGCCTGGTCCATGCGGTTGATGTTGGACACTCGCAACTCCACTGGAGACTGCGAGTCGATCCGCGCGTCATCTGTCGCGAGGGCTTCAATGCAAGGTTTCTCACGCTCGGCGACCTTTCGCCACGGCCTGAGTTGGCAGTGGGGGATGTAAGCTTCATTTCCCTCACGGTCATTTTGCCGGCGGTTTTCAGGGTTATTCCCGAGGGCTCAGATGCCGTCTTTCTCATCAAGCCGCAATTTGAGTCCCCCAAAGGCTCACTACCTCCTGGTGGAATAATTCGTGACGATACGCTGCGGCTGGCTTGCGTTGAAAAAATCCGAAAATTTGTGGAGCAATCCGGTCAACACTGGCT
Source organism: Terrimicrobiaceae bacterium (assembly GCA_044344595.1). Classification (GTDB taxonomy): domain Bacteria; phylum Verrucomicrobiota; class Verrucomicrobiia; order Chthoniobacterales; family Terrimicrobiaceae; genus UBA967. Next base: position 13,363 of record JBIJCR010000039.1, on the reverse strand, counting down.
TGGCTACATCCCGTCGCCTATCACCGGACATGATGGCAATGTAGAATATCTGGCCCACATCAAGAAGGTAGGCGTGGCGCTGAGTTGAGCCAATTTAGAAATTGAAATTGAAGCTCGTGTCGAAGCGGGTTTGAAGTTCTTCGTTGTTTGCTTGGCCTGTTGAAACTTGGAATGTGTTCTGCCAGGCAAGCCACTCGCGAATGCGCCAGTAGAGAGAGGCGTTGGCAAGCCAGTAAGAGGCGGGGCCTTCAACCGGGTTGGGGAGTTTTTCGCTGGTGAGCGATAGATATTCGGATTGCTCGTAGCCACCGGATAGGGAGATGTTGATGCCTTTGAACAACTGCTGCGACACCGTGCCAAGGAGGCCGCGAAGGATGTTATACTGGTCAGATGAAAGGCTGGAAAAACCTTGGTTCTGGTAAACCGATAGCGAGAGCCTAGTTTTTTCCCTCATATCCCAACCAGCAACCAAGCTGAAGTTTGGTCGGATATCTGCTCCCTGCATTCCAAATTTGGCTTTGAAGTAGGTTTTCTCGGTTGGTGTGTAATTGATCCCGGCGGTGTAAACAGGCCGCACTCCGGTGTATTCTGGGTCAGGTATATTCTGATCGAGTACATAGCCCACACCGCCACCTGCATCCACTGAGAGTTTTGGGGCAAGCTGATAGGTCAGCATGAGCATCGCATCGAAGAAGCGCCTGCCCTCTGAGCTGCCACTGCTGAAACTCTGAAAGTCTTGACCAGCACTCAGAATCATTCGGATGTTGGTTTTTGGCGTTACAAGATAGTCTGCAAACAAGCTTGCTGCCGCCGAGAGACTGCTGCTGTTTGGTTGTGGGGTTTCTCCTGGGGCTACTTGGGCATCCGCTGTGTTCGAGTAAGTTGCGGAGGCAGCCACACCGATACTCAATTCCTCGCTGATGATATAGCGCACAGATAGTCCTGTGATTGCTGTTGATTGCCAGTTGTTCGCTCCAGCAACTGGATCATATCCTGTTCCTGAGGATGCGCTCGCGTTAAGATTCGCTGCAAGTCTGCTCGTATTGTATCCGATGTTTATTCCGCCGGTCATCGCAAGCGGATTCCGTTGTGCTCCCGTTCCGGCGGCGGTGTAGTCTTGATTGAAGTAGTATCTGTAGCCGGTGGAGTATTTCGCAGAAACATTCCAGACGCCCACTTCCCGTTCGTAAACCACCGCAGCAGTGGGCGCGGCAAAGAAGCTGTTGCTGTTGTTGAAATCTGTGGCAGCACCCACAGAATTTTGTGACGAATACTCCCAGCCGTTGACAAGTCCAAGTTGAAAATCTAGCGGACCCAAGCGCAGCCTACGCTTTATGTTTTCCGCCATCCGGTCCATGGATTGAGAGAAAGCATCTTGTTGCGGTTCTTCATCAGGATAGGGTTCGTCTATCTGCTCACCGCCTTCTTCCGCGAGGCCACCGTCTGGTTGAAAATATTGTGCAGGTACAACACGGTCTTCTTGTCGCCCTTCCCATCTAGACCGAAATTCCGCTTCACGAACGGTCAGCACTGTTTGCGCGGCTGTTTCATCGGAAGTAAAAAGCACCAGAGTAAGCAGGAAAAAAGCTATTCCAGCTTTCATCGATCGAGCACGAGAGCGTCTCAATGTCTGAATCAGGCTACTCATCGGCAGAGTTATTCACAATCAATCGCGACACTGTCCATAATCCATTTTTGAAGTGAGACAAATCATTTTGAGGGAGAACGGTCTTTGTTTTGATCGGCTTTTAATTTTGTTTTTCTCCATCCTGTCTCTTTTCCAGCAGGAAGTCGATTATACTTTGGTTGAAGGTAAGAGCTCCATACATGTTCAGTTCAATTCGCTCGTTTTTATCTGGAGTGTGTCGTACGATTCGCGATCTTATTTTAGTTGAAGGCGTTCAGCCACAAGCACGAGTTTAGCCAGAGAATCCACGCACATTTTGGACATGACACGACCGCGGTGGACTTTGACTGTTTGTTCAACCACTCCTAGAGTTGCGGCGATGTGTTTATTTGGAAGTCCTTTTACAACATACAATAAAACTTCTTTCTCTCGTGCGCTGAGTTCGGCGTGTCGCTGCTTCCACTCTTTAATCTCCGCCCTCGCTGAAAGCGTGGTGCGAGATTTTTCGAGTGCTGTTCGGATCACGGTTAGGAGTTCATTGTCTTTAATCGGTTTAGTTAAAAAATCCACGGCACCGGCTTTGATGGCTCGCACGCTCATGGGGATATCTCCATTTCCTGTAATAAAAATGACAGCGAGAGCCGAGTCCTCTTGGAGTAGGCGCTGTTGTAATTCCAAGCCGGACATTGAAGGCATCGATTGATCAAGTAGAACGCAACCCGCGCCATTATTGTGGGGTGCTGACAAAAACTTCATGGCGCTGTCGAAAGCCTGCACGGCAAATCCCTCGGCTTTCAGGAGTCGGCCAAGTGCTTTCAGTAGCGCGGGTTCGTCGTCAACGATGAAAACAGTTTCAGAACATCTCATAAATTTTCAGGCACGATTGGAAGTTGGAAATGAAATGTCGCGCCATGGCTTTTGTTCTGTTCGGACCAGAGATTTCCTCCATGCGCTCGGACGATAGTCTGACAGATTGTTAAACCCAGGCCCAGCCCATTTGGCTTGGTGGTATGAAATGCCTCGAAGATTTTGCATGCGTCCTCACTCAGCCCATGGCCATTGTCCCTCACGGAAAACCTCAGCCACGCTCCTTCATTCACGCAGGTGAGAGACAGTGTTTTTTCCCGGGAACCATTGTCCTCCATTGCTTCGCAGGCATTTTTAATGAGGTTTAAAAGAACCTGCTCAATGGGAATCCGGTCCGCTTGGATTAAAGGAAGTTTTTTCGAGTGTCGTCTGGAAACCTGAACGCCTGCGGATTTAAGATCCGGTTGCGCCATGGAAAGCGCTTCGTCAAAAAGCGCATTTGGGGAAACTGTTTCCAACGCTGGCTTGCCTTGGCGGAGAATCGATCGCAAGCGCTTGATGACGTCTGCGGCGCGGATATCAGCGCTTACAATATCCTCCAGAATTTCACGCAATTCATTGAGGTCGGGGTTTTCGTGTGCCATTATGCGCTGTGCGGCTTGTGCATTGCTAAGAATGATGGCAAGAGGTTGATTAATCTCATGAGCCAGTGAGCTGGAAAGCTCACTCACCGATGCCACGCGTGCTATATGGGCCATCTGTTCGCGTTGCCTTTCCGTCTCGGCTGCAAGTGCGCGCTGGGAACTGATGTCGATGCCGATTCCCACCAAATGGGGTTCTCCGGCGACCTCCACCGGAACCATACGAAAAAAGTGCCGCGATGTGCGGCCGTCCCTCCGGGCGAGATCGAACTCCACATCGTGCCCGCCTTGTGCCAATGCAATGTTGCGAGCCTGGTTTAACATTTCCTTTTCCGCTTCCACGCAAAAGTCATCAGCCCTCATTTGCGAAGTTTCGGTATTTGAGTATCCAGTGACACGTTCATGCTGGGAATTCCATCTTACCATGCTCCCGTCTGCCGACTGGAGGTATAACATGCCGGGAGCACTTTCAAAAATGGCATCCGTCAGTTTTCTTTCAGCGAGTAGTTCGCGCTCACGAATTTTGAGATCCTCTGCCAGCTTGGCGGATCGGAGCATGTCCTCGCTCAACTCGATTCCCATCACGACGAGGATTCCAGCAAAAAACAAGCTTGCTACAATCGGCATGTCGATGAATCCCCAAAGGGCGAACATCATTTGAATCGAGAGCGCGAGGACAAAAAAAACAGCGCTCAAGCCGACACGAACCGCCCCAGGCTTGTCTCGGCGCTGGGCGCTGCGCCATGTCGCGTCCACAAGATAGGCGGCTAGCACCAGCAAGCTCAACTGCCCTATAATTGAAAGTGGACTTGGAATGCCCTCGACGATTGTGACCTCCGTGCCAAGAAACCGAATTCGAACAAGCTCTTCGATGCTTGTGTAGTAGACCATCGGAGAGAAAACAAAATTCACCAGCAGGCTCAATGTTCGCAGGGCGCAGACGGTCCACTCTAGCCAAGGGCGGCCTGAACCAAGGTAAAAATGAATAAAGCCGACTAGTGCCAGGGTAACAATCCACCGCATGAGGTTATACCACTGCAAGGCATGCGCATAGGATTCCATGTCCATCTGCTTCATGGTCCAAAGTTCGCATCCGGCCATGCCTGCTGTTGCAGCCGCCATGATGCAGAACATGAGGCTCGCCATCTGCTGCTTTCTTCTCATCCACACAAATCCGTGCACACCCGCCAGCGTGAGCGAGGCTGCTGCCGTCATCGACCAGATGATCGTTACCCAGTTCACTTGCCGAGCCGGGATTTCACAACGCGACGGGCTTCAGCTATGAGCAGGCTGCACGCGTCAATGCATAGGAGTGGAATTTCTTTTTCTTTGATCGGAACAACCGGTGGCTCGGCACCTGAGGGGATTGTCCACTGGATACAGCGTAGGCAACCGGGACTGCACAGCGAATCAAGAATGCCTTGTGCTTCCTCGTCTGTGATCAATCCCGTAACGCGATACATGCCGGTCTGGCGGTTCACCGTTTCTCTCAGCGGCGTGGCGATCTCTTCGTTGCGTAGCAGCGCCCGCCAGTTCGCGAGCGCGGCTGGGTAGAGGAGATCCAACGCTAGATGCAAATCAGCCAATGAAGCAATGCGCAGACACCAGCCGTGCTTCAGGTTTGGTGCGGTTTTGAGCGGACGGTAGGCCTCGGCATCATCATGAAGTGCGATGGTCGCGGCATCGTGCGGGTTGTCGAAAATCTCCAAATCCTTTCGCCCGGAGTCCTCGGCGTGGCAGATGAAAAATCCCTCGCCCTCGGCTAGAAAAACTGCCTGCCCGATTTTGTGGTATCCCTCGGCAACCGCTGCGGTCAGAAGATCGCGAAGGGTTGATGAGGCTGCGAATTTGAGAGTCGATGAGTAATTCACGGGTATGGTCGAGCCTGCCTTGCGGCGGGTTTCGATTCAAGCCGTCATGTCAGGATGGCCTTCGTGTTTGGAGCAAAAAAAACAAAACAGCCGGGTTCTTGCGAACCCGGCTGAGTTGTTGAGTTTTGGCTTTTGGTGAAGCTTAGACTTAGTAGTCCATGCCGCCCATTCCACCCATTCCGCCGCCTGGAGGCATCGCGGGAGCTTTTTCCTTCTCCGGAAGCTCGGAGATGAGAGCTTCCGTGGTGAGGAGGAGTCCACTGATGGATGCGGCGTTTTGGAGTGCGCTGCGTGTCACTTTGGCAGGGTCAACGACGCCGGCTTTGATGAGATCTACATACTCGCCTGTGGCGACGTTGTAGCCTTCCGCGCCGGAGCGTTTCTTGACCTCTTGCACAATGAGTGCGCCTTCCTGGCCCGCATTGTCGGCCAGTGTGCGGAGAGGCTGCTCAATTGCGCGACGAATAATGCCTGCACCGATTGCTTCGTCGCCAGAGAGCTTGATGCTGTCGAGAGCAGACTGGGCGCGGATGAGAGCGACGCCACCGCCGGGGACGATACCTTCTTCCACTGCTGCGCGGGTGGCGTGAAGGGCGTCTTCGACGCGGGCTTTTTTCTCTTTCATCTCGGTCTCAGTGGCTGCACCGACATTAATCACAGCAACACCGCCGGCGAGCTTGGCAAGGCGCTCCTGAAGCTTCTCGCGGTCGTAGTCGCTGGTAGTTTCCTCGATCTGGCGACGGATCTGACTCACGCGGCCTTGGATGTCGGCCCCTGAGCCTTCGCCTTCAATGATTGTGGTATTTTCCTTGTCCACCACGATGCGCTTGGCACGTCCTAGGTCCTCAAGTGTGAGGCTTTCGAGCTTGATGCCGAGGTCGTCTGTGATGAGGCGTCCGCCAGTTAGGACGGCTATGTCTTCGAGCATAGCTTTGCGGCGATCGCCAAATCCGGGGGCCTTCACAGCGCAGACTTGGAGCGTGCCACGGAGCTTGTTCACCACGAGGGTCGCAAGGGCCTCGCCTTCGACGTCTTCCGCGATAATGAGGAAGGGCTTGCCGGTTTTGGCGATCTTCTCAAGGATCGGGAGCAGGTCTTTGAGGCTGCTGATTTTTTTCTCGTGGATGAGGATGTAGGCACCTTCGAGGGAAGCCTCAAGGCTTTCGGCACTCGTTACGAAGTAGGGTGAGAGGTAGCCTTTGTCGAACTGCATGCCTTCGACCACGTCGAGGGTGGTTTCGATCGATTTGGCTTCTTCTACCGTGATCGTGCCGTCTTTGCCGACCTTGTCCATCGCATCGGCAATGATCTGGCCGATGGTGGTATCCCAGTTGGCTGAAACGGTTGCAACTTGGGCGATCTCCGAGCTGTCCTTCACCTTCTTCGCGATCTTGGCCAGTTCGGCAGTGATCGCTTCCACAGCTTTGTCGATGCCGCGTTTCAGATTAGTCGGATTAGCTCCCGCAGTTACGTTCTTGAGGCCCTCGCGATAGATCGCTTCGGCAAGCACGGTTGCGGTGGTTGTGCCGTCGCCCGCAGTGTCACTGGTTTTGCTGGAAACCTCACGTATGAGCTGTGCGCCCATATTTTCATAGGCGTCTTCAAGCTCGATTTCCTTGGCGACGGTAACGCCGTCCTTGGTGATGGTCGGGCTTCCGAATTTTTTGTCGAGGATAACGTTGCGTCCTGATGGCCCGAGGGTTGCTTTGACGGCGCGTGCGAGTTTCTCGACACCACGAAGGAGCGCGTGGCGTGCTGCTTCGTCGAATAGGAGTTGTTTTGCTGCCATGTTATTAGTTTTAAGTTATTTATTAATTAAGTTTGAAGTTATGTATTAACCGATGATCCCGAGGATGTCGTCTTCACGCATGATGGTGTAAGACTCTCCTTCGACTTTGACTTCGGTGCCGCCGTATTTTGAAACGAGGACCTTGTCGCCGACTTTCACGGTGAATTCGACGAGCTTGCCGTCGTCATCGCGTTTGCCAGTGCCGAGGGCCACAACTTGGGCTTCCTGTGGTTTTTCTTTTGCGGAGTCGGGAATAATGATCCCGCCTTTGCTGATTTCCTTCTCTTCGAGCGGCTTCACGAGCACGCGATCTCCGAGAGGCTTAATGTTTGGGTTTGCCATGTGTTTATGTGTCGTTATGTTGGTTTTGTTTTTAACATGCTACGGCTCTTTGAGAACCGGAGCGGGTTGTTAAAGTTGTTGGGGCCTTGTTGGTCTCCTATGTGGTTTGCTAAGACTACTTTTTTTTGTCTTCGTCGAGGACTTCGAACTCCGCATCTACAACATCGTCCTTCTTGGACTGTGGTTGGGATGCGGCGTCGCCTTCCTGTTCAGGTGTTGGTCCAGCAGGGGTTGCTGCAGCTTTGTAGGCGGCCGCGGTGACCTCCTGGAACTTGGTTTGCAGATCGTCGTAGGCAGCCTTGATGGCGTCGGAGTCGCTGCCTTTCAGAGCTTCGCGAACTTTTTCGATAGCGTCTTCGATACTCTTCTTCGAAGCACCGTCCACTTTGTCGCCGAGTTCTTTAAGCTGCTTTTCGCACTGGTAGGCGAGGTTGTCAGCGTTGTTGCGGATCTCAATGGCTTCCTTGGCTTTGCGGTCGTCTTCCGCATGTGCTTCAGCTTCCTTCTGCATTTTTTCGACCTCTTCCTTGGAGAGTCCGCTGGAACCAGTGATGGAGATTTTCTGTTCTTTGCCGCTGCCAAGGTCCTTGGCTGAGACATTAAGAATACCATTCGCATCAATATCGAAGGTTACTTCGATTTGAGGAACTCCGCGTGGGGCTGGTGGAATGCCATCCAGATGAAATGTGCCGAGATTCTTGTTGTCGCGGCTCAGTGGACGCTCGCCCTGTAAGACCTTGATTTCCACACCTGGCTGGTTGTCGGCATAGGTGGAAAACACATTGGATTTCTTGGTCGGAATTGTTGTGTTGCGAGGGATCATTGGAGTGGCTATGCCGCCGGCTGTTTCGATCGCAAGGGTAAGCGGAGTTACATCCAAGAGGAGGACATCCTTCACATCCCCCTTGAGCACTCCGCCTTGGATTGCTGCGCCGATGGCAACGACTTCATCGGGGTTTACACCCTTATGGGGCTCTTTACCGATGAGTTCACGGGCGGTCTCAATGACTTTCGGCATGCGTGTCATGCCGCCTACAAGTACCAGTTCATTCACATCATTCTTAGTCCACTTGGTATCGGCTAGACAGTCTTTCACTGGCTTCAGTGTGCGCTCGAAAAGGTCATCGGTGAGTTGCTCGAGCTTAGCGCGGGTGAGCTTTTTCTGAATGTGCTTTGGCCCGCTGGCATCTGCCGTGATAAATGGTAGGTTGATTTCGTATTCTTGCGTGGAAGAGAGGGCTATCTTGGCTTTTTCGCCTTCTTCTTTGATGCGCTGAACGGCATCGGGTTGCTTGGAGAGGTCGATGCCAGAGTCATTTTTGAACTCGGCGATGATCCAATCCATAATACGGTTGTCCCAGTCGTCACCACCGAGATGAGTGTCGCCGTTGGTGGCGCGTACTTCAAAGACGCCGTCTCCGATTTCAAGAGCCGAGATATCGAAGGTTCCGCCACCGAGGTCGTATACTGCGATTTTCTCGTCCTTCATCTTGTCGAGTCCGTAGGCCAGAGATGCTGCAGTGGGTTCGTTAATGATGCGCTTCACATCCAGCCCAGCGATCTTTCCAGCATCTTTCGTGGCGTTGCGCTGCGAGTCGTTGAAATATGCTGGGACCGTGATGACGGCCTCTGTGATTTTTTCACCCAGCTTGGCTTCTGCATCGGCCTTGAGCTTCGCAAGGATCATGGCGGAGATTTCCTGTGGCGAAAAGCTCTTTGCCTTTCCGTCGATCTCGACCTGTATATGTGCATCGCCATTTGCTGCTTTCACCAGCTTGTAGGGAACGCGATGCTCTTCGCCTCGTACTTCGTCGAATTTTCGGCCCATGAAACGCTTCACCGAGAAAATCGTATTCGATGGATTAGTAATGGCTTGGCGTTTCGCAGCTTGACCAACGAGACGCTCGCCAGATTTAGTGAACGCGACGACAGATGGTGTGGTGCGCGCGCCCTCGGAGTTTTCCAGCACGACGGGCTCACCGGCTTCCATCACCGACATGCAGGAGTTTGTGGTTCCTAGATCAATTCCTAAAATTTTTCCCATAGAGTTATGTGTTGCAATTCGTTCTAAGCAATTATTGGGCCTATGAAAAATTTTTATTATAAAATACTATAAACAAAATAATTAAAAAAGTTCTTTATTTTCGCGTTGGTATTCAAATAGAGACAAAATGACTCTTTTTTCTTTTAAAAGCGCCATGTGTGCCATAATGTTTGGCACAAAAAAGTCTCTCATGCGGAACGAAGTCTCCGAGGAAGTGCTCAGATCGGCTTGATCGGAATATTTTCGTTTTTACTGCCGCATTGCGGGCACTTTTGCATGCGAGCTTCAAGATTGGATTTGTATTGGAAAGCGCAGATGGGACACCGTATCCAAAAGCGGAATTGTCGCGCTTCGCGGCGTATGCGACTGACCTCATAGCAGATCCAGGTAAAAAGTATTGCAGCAATAAGGATAAAGAGCGCCGTAAAAACTAGCCATGGTAGGGGCATGCGGATCATGGTTCGGTGGTTGGGGCCAAGACCGCACCGAAACGGAAGTTTACGACCCCCCAGGCAAGCGGGGTGTCTTCAGCCGGGGCGAAGCGGAGGGATTTCATAATTTGGATTGCCTGAATATCAAGATCCGCATTCCCGGAGGATTGGGTGGGCAGGATGTGTGCGACAGTGCCATCAGACCGTATTCCTACAAAAAATGATGCAGAATCGAGCGGGTCAGTTTCTGTGTTCTGAGGGAATCGGATTTCTTGTATTGGCTCCGGGAGGCGTGCGGCAAGTTCTGGTGAGGCTGTCAGGCGGTTCGAGTCTCGAGGGGGTGAGGCATTGGCGCATAGGCTTGAGCGGGTGGGGATTTGCACAGGGGCTTCAACAGGAGCGGGTGCGTCCTCCATTTTTTTTCTCGGGGGCATATTAAGGAGAGCTGTTTTTGCCGACGCGTATTGTGGATTGTAAGCGGCGATGGATTCCCTGGATGCGGAAACACCATGGCGGGGAGCAAAGATCGCGGAGTCGTTGGAAGCCAAAGTGGTCTCAAGTTGGGCAAGCGCAGGATTGCTTTCGTCGAGGAAATAAACACGTGCCGTGTGAAGTCCATCGGTCTTCACTGGAGGATTGGCGAGCGAGAAGAGAAAAAAAATTCCTCCATGGGCTAGTGCCGCTAGCACGAGCATGGTAGGAAGAAGGAAGTAGATGCGGTGGCGATGGGGCCACTTGAAAAGCAGCGCCGGGGTATTCATTTTTCTTCCGAGGTGGCGATAACAGTCGGGTAGCCAAGGCCGAGCGATATGTTCATGACTGCGGCAAGTTTTTGAAACTCTGCCAGCCGGTCGGTTTTGATGATGATGGTATGGTGTCTGCTCGTGCGTGTGCGGAGCTTTTCGTGAAGAGCCTCAAGGGTGGTCTCTTCGTTCTCGAAATATACGGACGAGAGTGGCGCTGCGACGATGCTGATGATCAGTGGATCACGCTGGGGGGCGAGGAGGAAGGGGGAGTCCGGCACCGAGACGCTTACCCCCGGCTGCAAGAGAAAGGAAGTACTGAGGATAATAAAAAAAATCAAAGCCAGCACCACATCGAGCGATGGAGCAATGAAAAGGAGGGCCGGATGCAGACTCTGCGAGCGTTGGAGTTTCACGCTTGGTCGTTGGATGGAGAGCGGAGGATTTCGAGCATTTCAATGCCCGCACGCTCGATGTCGTGCATGGCATTGTTCACCCTTGTTGAGAGATAGCTGTGGGCCAGAAATGCCGGTAAAGCCACTGTGAGAGCGGCTGCCGAAGTGAGCAGGCTCTCATAGACGCCACCGGCAATTTCGGCTGCCGTGGCATAGCCTCCATGGGTGGTGATCTGCTGAAATGCCGTCAACAGGCCGAGGATCGTCCCAAGCAAACCGATGAGTGGCGTGGCATAGGCGATGGTCGAAAGAAGGGCCAAGTTGCGCTCCAGTCGGGGAACCTCGAGTTGGCCAGCTTCCTGCGCGATATCTCTCAGTTCCCTGCGAGGCGCGTCATGCCGCAGGAGCATGGCATGCAGCACGCGTGGCACCGGACCGGGGGATGCCGCGCATTCTTGGATCGCCTCGGCGTAATTTTTCTTTTTTATGAGATTCGCTAAGCCCCGCAGGAAATCCCCCGTTTGGATCGATGCCCGGTGGAAGTAAATGACGCGCTCTAGGAAGACCCCGAGGCCGGTGACGCTGCAGGCGAGGATGAGCCACATGAGGGGGCCGCCCTTTTGCACAAGTTCCATCATAATGGTTATGCTTTTTAAATGATGTGCTGCCCGGCGGCAATGGCATTCAGCCTTCGGGTGTCGGCGAGGGGAGGGCCAGCGGAGTGGGAGTGAGTGCCGTGAGGGCAGCAGTCATTTTCTCCCGCACGCCTGGGACGAATCCCCGTTCGCCGTGGAAGACCAGCATGGACAGGTGTTCTTTTTGTAAAATGCTCAGTGGGCCTCGTGCTGTGTAGAAAGTAACAGCAGGGATTTCTCCGATACCCATTCCTGCCGAGGCGGCGTGCATGGCCCGCAGCATGGAGGTGGCGTTCGAGGTAAGGGATACTATATCTAATCCCTCGGGAATATTGTGCGAGGCGACGACTTGGTTTTTAGAGGTGAGAACGCACGATTGGATGCCCGGCAGTCCACCGCAGAGTTCGACTACGCGGTCGGTACTGAGATTTTCATCCGTCATAAAGAGCGCCTGCAGCGCATGCTGATCTGGAGGATCCGATTGCGCTGTTGCAAAAGTCTGCGGAGGCTCTGTTGCCAGAGGTTTGAGCGTGAGAAATGTCGTTTCCGTGACACGCTGAAATGTGGGCAGATTGCCGATGATCTCCGCAAGCCTCCGAGGCGCGGGCTCAAGCTCCGGCTCTGTAGGGCCCTCGAAAGGTTCCATCGTCACCTCATCGACTTCAGCATGAGACTCATTAGCCGACGCAAGAATTTTTCCCAGATGCGTCGAGGGGGAGGAAATCTCGTCCCGAATCAAAAATTCGTCGGGCTCCAAAGGCGTCGAATCCTTTGTCTCCCAAAGCTGGTAGGCTTTCGCAACGCGCTGTGCCGGCAGGCGCACCAATCCGCGAGCGGGCTCGATCAGATCTGGTCGGAGCTCCGCTAGCAGCTTAAGCGAAAGGGTTGGGACAATGTGAGCGAGGATGTGAGCGGCTGGAAAGTCGACTGTTTCGTTCTCTGCAATCTCCCGCAGAAGAAGCTTCCGTGGTAGAAAGTCCTCAATTTCGGAAAGCCGAAGGCTCAGGATGTGTGGAGCCGCGCTTCGATAGCTGGCTGACATTGCTTCTAATGGTTGTGGGACTGAGGACATCTTTGTGTTTGTCGAATGGATTGTTAGAGGCTATCCAGCAGGGCTAATTTATCAATCCTGTGGAATTCGATTTCAAATTCACCGCCGACGGGTTGATTCCCGTTATCGTCCAAGAAGCCTCTGGCTCCGTGCGCCCTTCCGGCCGCGTGCTAATGTTCGCTTGGATGAACCGCGAATCCCTTGCTATGACTCTTGAGAAGGGACTCATGACCTACTGGAGCCGTTCGCGCAGCAAGCTCTGGCTCAAAGGCGAGTCCAGCGGCCACACTCAGCGCGTCGTGCGCTGGTTCGTGGACTGTGACAAGGATGTCCTCCTTTTCGAAGTCGAACAAGAAACCGGTGCCTGCCACACCGGCTACGAAAGCTGCTTCTTTCAAGAAATGGATCGCTCGGCCCGCCCCTTGCATGTCCGCGAGAAAAAAATGTTCGATGACTGCCAAGTTTATAAAAAGTAGGCGACTGCCGGACAGGTCCAACATTTTCAGCAGTGATCATTCCTAAAAAGCGTAGAGGGGCTCCTCTTTATTAGTCGGCCTTGAAAAACCCTCACGCCGTCAGGGGTGAGCGGAAAGCCCGACATTCTTGCGGCAAATTTTGGATTGCTGAAACAAGCGTAAAAAGAACCTGCCTCATCCAGAGGCTCAGGTTCGAGGCCGCTGCTCTGTGGTTAATGCAACTGTATTCGGGTTAAAGGATGGCTGCGGTCACCAATCGCGGAAGAAGATCCCGAAACTGGGGTGAAACGCACGGTGAAGAACCGCTACGGACAACGCAGGGAGGGGTGATCTCGACATTGCTGGCTAACCTTCTATCTCGACGGCTTGGACAAAGCTGTCAATGGGGGCAAGCAAATGAAAGCGGTGATGGTCCGATATGCCGACGAGTTGATGCTTCGCGCTCCCGCGCTCCGCACCCCTTCGGGGCTGCCTGTCGGCAGTCTGTCTCAGTGCTTCCCAGCCCTTCGGC
>JBIJCR010000129.1:0-5541 GCA_044344595.1 Terrimicrobiaceae bacterium | reverse complement strand
TCGCAGGATATGCGAAACGCCTTTTTTATTCGACTCAAAAGGCTTGCGCGACTTCCTCGCCGATAATTTTAAGCCCCGCACGCACATCAGCATCGCTCATGGCAAATGAAATCCGAAGGCATTCCCGTCGGTGGCGCCAACCCTCATCCGGCAAGCCAAAGAAGAAATAATCCCCAGGAACGATGAGGACACCGCGTTTTTTAAGGATTTCATAAAGCTCGCGCGAGGTCTTTTTTGCTCCATCCAGCCAGAGCCAAAGAAAGAGCGCACCCTCGCTTTCGTGCAAGGCGTAGGGAGCATCCGCAGGGAAAAATTCCTCGATCGCCTCAAGTGCGGTGCCCCGTTTTCGAAGATAGAACGGGCGAATGATCTCGCGGCTGAGGCGAACGATTTCGCCACTGGCAATGAGTGGGCCCGCTATGGCCTGACCGAAGTTTCCATTCGCGAGACCGGTTACCGCCATCATGGAGGAAACGGCAGCGGCAACCTCCGGAGGGGCCACAACGAATGCGGTGCGGGTACCGGGCAGACCGAATTTGGAGAGGCTCATCACGTGCACAGTCTGCCCGGTCCAGAGCGGCTTGGCCTCACCGAAAACAATACCGGGAAATGGCCACCCGTAGGCATTGTCGATAATAAGCGGGATGTCACGCTGTGCAGCGATATCAGCCAAGTGCATAAGCTCAGCATCCGAGATCAAATTCCCACTCGGATTCGTTGGCCTTGAAACACACATGGCAGCAACATCGGATCCGGGGCTCAGATTTTTAAAGTCCACATGGTATTTAAAACGATGCAGGCTGGTGTGCGAGATGCCTGGCTGGACTCCAGTGAACATGCCCGGCTCGAGCGCCTGATTCGCGTAGCCGATGTACTCCGGCATGAGCGGAAAAAGAATCTGTCCAAGCGTGCCATCGGCACGGCACCCCCCAAAAAGATTGAAAAGAAAGTAAAACGCCGTCTGCCCCCCAGGCGTCACCGCAATATTCTCAGGACCAACAGGCCACCCGAACTCCTTGCGCAGCAAATCAGCAAGGGCCTTCAATACACCCGCATTGCCCCGGGGCGGATCGTAGATCGACAATGTGCGCCGCAACTGAGCAGGATCGCCCGTGATTTGTTCCATGCGGGATTTCCATACGGCCTCCATTTCCGGGATGTGTGCAGGATTTCCTCCTCCCAGCATCAGCGGGGCTGGGCCGACACCGGAAAGCGCCTTGCCCAAATCATCCATAAGGCTCTCGATGCCGCTACCGCCGGAGAGATTCTGACCGAGTGCTGAAAATTTCATGCGCGCCACGATGCGCGATGATCGCCTGCGGTTCAACTCCGCGCTTTTGAGTCTTGAGGACAGTGGTGCCATCTGTTTTCCTCTCCCGCCTGTTGAATTTCGACGCCATTCCAATCCGCATAAAAACTTCACTCCGCAGGGCTGCCGGGCTGATCTTCTTGGCAGGGTTGTCAATCTGCCTCGCATCCTGCGCCTCCGTGAGCGTGGACAACATCCGCCAGACAAGCGCCAATCCGCCAAGCATCGCTCCCGACGAAATCCTCATCCTTCCCTTCAACCTCAACGAGGACGGCCTGCGCGTGGACAGAAAAGGCAAGGACTTCGAAACATTCCGGGCTGAACTCCAGGCCCGCCTCAACAGGCATCTCATCAAAAAACTTGGAACTCATGTCGCTCCAGCCAGAGTCATTTCCACGGAGGACGGCCTGCCCCAAGGGAGCTACTGGCTGCTCACCGGCCGCTTCGCACGGATCAACCAAGGCAGCCGCCTCCTGCGCAGCACCCTCGGCCTAGGCGCAGGCGGAACAAAAATGGAAACCATCGTCGTCGTGCAGGAACTCTCAGGGAAAGTTCCAAACAAATTTCTCGCCTTTGAAACAACAGGCGGATCGAACATCTCCCAAGGAATCGGAGGCGTTGCCACACTGCCCGTAAGCGGCCCAATGGCTCTGACCTCGCTATTCAACGCGGCGGATGGCTTTCGCAGTGGTGTGAGCTTCGACACTATGCGCACAGCCCACGAAATCGCAGCAACCCTCTCGGACTACCTTCATCAGAGGGACGCACTCGGCAACAAACCCTATATCAAACCCAAACTGCTTGGGGAAATTCCCGTTCGCTTGCCTTTCAAAAATACAAAGAAACGCTCTTCTACGCAGAGCGCAACTCCCTGAAGTCAGTCTTCAAGCAGGCATCCGAGCACACGCTGCGTGTCCGAGAAGTCCTCAAAAAGAAAATCGGGCGCATGCTCGGCCAATTCGGGCACGGAATAATAACCTGTGGCTATGGCTACAGTCTTCGCCCCGATAGCGCGCCCGCACTCGATATCCCTCGGCGTGTCGCCGATAACATAAATCCGCTCTGGCGGAAACTCGATTCCATGGTGCTCGAGTGCCCTGGCACGCGCAAATTTCCCCAATTCATTGCGGTCGTGGTGATCATCCGCAAAGGCGCCGAACTCGAAAAATTTCCAAACGCCAAAGTGGGCAAGCTTGATCTCCGCACCACGCGTAAGATTTCCCGTGAGCAACGCCAAGACGGCTTCCGGGTGTTTTTCAAGAGCCTCAAGGACAGGAACAATGCCAGGCAGCAACCTGCCATCATGAAGGGACATGCGGCCTGTCAGATGCTGCAAATATTCATCCAAAAGACCCGCCACATTTTCAGAACTGGCTTCGATGCCGTGCTTGGCTAAAAGCTCGCGCGCAATTTTGCCATCAGTGGCGCCAGCAAGGAGAATGCCCTGCAAATCCTCCTCCACACCGAATCGCTGCTTCATCGCATCCTTCAAGGCCCACTCTCCCGCGCCGCCGGATGTGATCAGCGTGCCGTCGATGTCAAAGAGCAGGAGCCGACGCTCAGTTTTCATCCCTCGCGGGTGCGTCGTCCTCGTGATCGTCATCCTCGTGGGGAGCCTCTTGGGGCTCGGGTTCGAGAATTTCGCCGTGTTTGGTGAATTTGCGGTGGCGCTTGTTTGCAGGAAGCGGGCTGAGCGTCATTCCGACGGCACGTCCTACGAGCTTAGGCTCCATATCGACATGAGCCATTCCTGCCAAATCATCCCGCACGCGCTTAACTACAAGCAAGCCGAGATCCTGATGGGCCATTTCGCGGCCACGGAACTGAAGCTGGATTTTCACCTTGTTGCCCTTGTCGAGGAAATCCTCCGCATGCCGGATCTTGGTGAGGTAGTCGTGGGCGTCAATGTTAACCCGGAACTTGATTTCCTTCACCTTGCTGACTGCGTGTTTCTTTTCCTTCTCCTGCTTGGCCAGGTCGTAGCGGAATTTTCCGAAGTCCACGATACGACATACGGGCGGTTGAGCATTGGGAGCAATCTCCACAAGATCCAGTCCGAAGCTGCGGGCGCGACGGATAGCCTCGTCTAGACGCATGACGCCAAGTTGCTCATTGGTTGCGGCAAGAATCACGCGCACCTCGCGGGCGCGGATTCGTTCATTGATACGGATGTCCTTGATATTAATAGAAGCTCCTCTGTGAGGGGTGTGTGTTCAGGGTACGAGTGAATCTCATCGTGACGCCGGATGGGTAGAAAACGAGCGCATGCCGCGCATTGAAAAAAGGAGAATCAAGCGCTGCATGCAGACGGAACGAAAACAAAAAAATGGCAAATCTCTTTACGAGGCATCAGTTCAAGAAGCAGTTTGAAAGCAAAGCACGCTTCTCCGCAAGGGGAATTTGGATTATTTTTCGTTTTGTCACATTCGCAGCTTCTGCGCACCCAAGTGCGGCCTGCAGGGATTTGCAAAACTGTAGCATTATGTTACCCCACCAAAAGCCCCAAACTCGATGCGGCAAACGTGCGCCGGATGGTCTCCAATGCCTCTTTCGGAAAACCCTCCGGCAATCTGAAATCGGCATCCACGATTGTCCTCAACGCTGCCAAAAAGACACCAGGCTGTTCGTCAAAATCCAACTCCTGCGGAAATGACGCATCCAAGATGGCAACTCCAGACTCCGTTTCCTCCAGAAGCTCTTCACTCCAGCGCATGATGGTATCAACGGCCGAACACTCCGGGAAGCGCTGCACAACGAGGGAAAACAGATCGTTCCGCGTGCGGACATTCAACAGCAGAGCCAGAAAAAATCTATGCTCGGGGTCCGAAATGCGCCGCCTCATCGCCTTAATGCCATCCCGCAGCCGGCACTCGTCCAGAGTGGCTTCAATACCAACAGAGAGCATACCGTGTTTTTGTTGAAAAGCAGTGTAGACTTTCTCCCATGCCCCCAAATCCCTCAGGTGGTCCATGCAGCTTTGCAAGGTATGAAAGCCTCGCTCGAAGTCCAACTCCCAGACCATTTCCAGAACAAGCCCAACATAGGCGGGGTCCTGAAGCTGCCCGAGCAAATCAAGCACCTGGCGGCGCCTCAGCGTGAGTGGATCACTGAAAACTGGATCATACGCGACATGTGGCGGAAGATAGTTGAATTGCGGACCCGTGCCCGGATCATGCTGCGTGCGGACAACCACGGTGATGGATGGCGTGTCCAAATGAAACAAGGAGTGGATGCAGGCCCGACCCGAAACAATCGGCACCGTGCACCCCGTCTCGAGCAGGGAGATGTTGCTCATACGTAAATCACCCACTCGGAAATGCGGCGTGATAGCAGTGTCGTTTTCAAACTCGAATTGCGCATGAATGCTCGATCCGGACATCACATGAAAAGCACCTGAGAATTCATGCTGGTGAATTGCCGTCGTGCCATCCATCCAGAAAAGAAGCTGAATATAGAAGCGGGCATTTTCATAAACGATGATCTCCGGCTCACCGAATCCCGATTCTGTCTGCGAAGGCTGGGTATCATTAAGCAAGAATCCGCAGAGAAAATTCTGCAGGTCGACGTGCTCGGCGGGAGGGCATTTCCGCAACTCCTCCTCAGCAATGCGTGAAAATTTCTCCAACGAGAAATTCTCCTTCTTCCAGCGAGTCAGAACAGCGTTACCGAGGTCTTGAAAAAACAAATCCATTGCTCCCACCTTCCCACTGGTCTCTTTGAAAGCACAAGAAGGATCGTCTCACAGCTGGCGCATCACAGCCTCGGATTGGATTCAGACCTTGAAGGATCCTCGACGTTATGCTTTGGAAGAAATCACACTTTCGCGTAAACCTCGGCTCCTTTCTCGACGAACTCGCGACTCTTTTCTTCCATGCCTTTCGTGAGAACCTCGTCCTCAGAGAGTCCCTGCTCGGCCGCATATTTACGGACATCCTCGGTGATTTTCATCGAGCAGAAGTGGGGGCCGCACATCGAGCAGAAATGGGCGCTCTTTGCACCCTCCTGAGGGAGCGTTTCATCATGGAATTCACGCGCGGTGTCAGGGTCTAGACCAAGGTTGAATTGATCCTCCCACCGAAATTCAAAGCGGGCTTTCGATAGCGCATTGTCGCGGTATTGAGCACCGGGATGGCCTTTCGCAAGGTCAGCCGCATGGGCAGCAATTTTGTAGGCGATGACGCCGTCCTTAACATCCTTCTTGTTCGGCAAACCGAGGTGTTCCTTGGGCGTCA
>JBIJCR010000128.1:0-5561 GCA_044344595.1 Terrimicrobiaceae bacterium | reverse complement strand
AAGGCTAATCTTTCCTTGGCTCGGCGTCTCCGACCCCTCAGCGTTCGGCACGGTTCCTGCTCTGCATTACTCAGCATCAGGAATTCCTGCGGCGCGAAATCGCCATGGGATGCCATCCGGGGAATGGAGAAAACCTACGGTGGCTTGTCTGGATAAATCCGGGCGATGTGCGGGCTCAAAGGCCCGAATAAAAACTCCACGGCTTATTCAAGAACCGCCGCTCCTGAGAAGGACGGCGGTTTTTGCTTTGGCCCGGATTCCGGTTGCGAACCTGAAAGGAACCAACCCATGACATCCCAAGAACTCAATGCCATTCAAACCCTGCGCGAGAAAGGATACGCCGTCGCTGTTTGGGAACCTGCGGAAGTGGGATTGGCGGACCCCCGAGCCATCGAGGAGCAAGCCATCGATACCTTCCCTTGCGGACGACCGCACAAGCCCACAATCACGGAGATCGAAGGCGCCGGTGAGGCGATCCTATACTTCCTGACCTACGCGATCACTTTTCAGATTTACATTGAGAACTTTTGATCTCCTCGCGCGAAAATCGAAAACAGGCTGCGTTGGTTTCTCTATGACACAAAAGCCCGTTGCCGGTTGCGGAATCACTGCTACCATTTAACCAGACATCAGGAATTCCTGTGGCCGTCTAAAGCCGCAGGGTGCCTACCGAGGAATTGGAGAAACTCCCACGGTGGCTTGCTTGAGGAAAATTCAAGCGATGTGCGGTTCGACAGAACCGAACAACAAAAATCTCCACGGTTCAGATATTGACCGCCGCTCCTGATTGGAAACGGCGGTTTTTTATTGGCCCGGATTCCTGGTGCGAAACCCAAAAGGAGACACACCATGACAAAAACACCCACTGCATCCATCCGCGTTCTACCGGACAACCCGGACCACCACCTCTGGAACAACAACGGCACCTTCTGGTGCCACTACACCCTTCATTTCCCGGACTACACGAAGCGCCGAGTGCGTCAGAGCCTGGGAACCCCGTGCCTCAAAACAGCCCGGAAACTACGCGACCAAATCCTCCGCCGCGCGGCAGAAGGAGCATCTCTGTAGATCAAAATCCACCAACCCGAAATCAAACACAATAACCCACCATGATCATCCTATCCGATACCGAAGAAACCGAAGTCGAACACTTGAATGAACTCGGCCTCCATTCCGAGGCCCTCGATGCCGTCGAGCGCGAACTCCAGATCCACGAGAACACAGCGATCCTCTGGGAGGCCATCACCACCGCCATGGTTAACAAACGCTTCGATCTCGCGGTGGAATACGCGGAACGCCTGAAAGCGATTCAGGGGATCAAGAAGAGGCACCTCCAACTCATCAGCCTCGCCTACAATTACGCCGGCCGTTCCTTGGAGGCCTATCAATGCTGCCGGGAAGCCATCGACCGCACCGACAACCCCAACGAAGCCCCAGACTACTACACTATGGCCTGCCGGGCCTCCTCCATCGGCCTGCAAAACGAAGCCTTCGCCAATATTCTCATCGCCCTGGTATTCCTTCCCCGAAACGACGAGGACATTCTCCGCAAAGCGTTTCTCGACTCGGAACTCGCGGGAGCCTGGCGCTACGCCGAAACCGCCGAACCCACCTTGGCGCAAGCGCTCAGCGTCTACTTTCCGGACTGGAAGTATGTCGTGCAGCACAACACTCCCACAGAGCCTGAGCGATGGATCGATCACTCCGACCTGAAGCATATCCCCGCCGAGTTCCACACCCTTTTGAAACCCCGCTGCGCCTCCACCTTTCTGTCCACGCCGCTGACGGCCACGCAGAATCCCGATCTCCACCGCCGCTATTTGAAATGGCAGGACGACCAGGTGCAGCCACGCCTTCTGGCATTCTCCAACTACATGGAAAAAGTGACCAAGCTGCTGGAGGATTGCCAAGGCCGCTTCGCCGCTTTTCAAGCCCACAAGGGGCGGTTCGGGGCAGCCCGCGTCCATCTTTTGGAGATTCTAAGAAAATCGCCGGATACCGATCCCTCCAGGCTTCCCGAAATTCCGCTGCTCACTCCCCTCATCACCGAATTCAGAAATCAATTTGAAGAGTCGCCCGAGGCTTTCACCCGGCTTGTCCATCGGAGATACCCGGGGCTGACCCAGGAGGAATTCGAAGCCCTGCCACCTGCGAACCGGCGCTCTGGAACTGCCGCCCTCCTGCTCGGGAATGGCTACTACAACCGCAAGAGCCGCCACGATGCCGTCCAAGCCTGGGCGAGCTGCGCACAAATCTGGCCATGGGATGAAACTCCCCTGTTGAACCTCGTCAGGGGCCTGATTGAAACCGACAGAAAGAACGAGGCCACGCGCGCCCTCGGAGCGATCCGACCGGAGGCGATCTCGGAACAACTCCGTCGCAAAATCGAATTCAACATCCACTGTGAGGATTGGTCGCCCGACACCTTTGGGCGGCAGGATGGTATCCCAATCCCGAGCTTCAGCGGTTTCTACCCGGGAGCAAACCAAGAGTTTCTGCAATGGCTCGAGGAATCCGAAAACTCCAACCGCTCTCTCAACCCATAAATGAACCTTCCGTTACTACACAAAACGAGTCACACACTGTGGAAAGCGCCTTCCTAGATCTGTGGCGCACCATTCAAGCCAGCCACTATGATCTAGGAATCCTCCCACCGGGATTCGCCTCGCACCCGATCCTGCAAAAACCCGCCCTCACCCGCTTGATCGATTTGGCCAGACAACAAAAAACACCAGCCATCAGGACAGCACTCGAACACGCTTTGAGCATCACCACTCACAACCAAGGAATCGCGCTTCAAATGTGGTGGGCTCAAGTCGCCTGGCTCAAACGCCGCCTGACCAACTGCGTGGAGTTTGATTGGAAGGCCACCGATATTACCAGACGAGCTATTGCTCTTGAGGAACTGCTCGCCCATTTCCAGATTCGTTCGTTGAACCCGCCCCCAGCCGCCCAGTAGAAGCCAAACAAAATCCCATGCCCTCAAAACCCGACTGCTTCATTGCGATCCTCAGCGATATCCACGCCAACATCGATGCCCTGACCGCTGTTCTTTCGGACATCGACCAGTTCCCAGTCAAAGGCCTGCTCTGCCTCGGCGACATAGTCGGATACGGCCCCGAGCCCGCCTCCTGCGTTCAGCGAATCATGGATACCTGTGCGGTGACAGTCCTCGGCAACCATGATGCCATGCTGTTGATTGCCGGCAAAATCCCCGACGAGGACTGGGACATCTCGATCCGGCAACCCATCCAACTCGCCAACGAGCAACTCACCAAAGCCCAGAAATCCTGGCTGCGATCCAACCCCATCACTGCCGATTCGGATCCGGTCACGCTCTCTCACGCATCGCTCCACAAGCCTCCCGAGTTCCTCTACATCGATGAAACCGCAGCGGCGGAAGCCCATTTCGCCGCCCAAACCACATTCATCAGCTT
Organism: Terrimicrobiaceae bacterium; assembly: GCA_044344595.1. Taxonomy (GTDB): domain Bacteria; phylum Verrucomicrobiota; class Verrucomicrobiia; order Chthoniobacterales; family Terrimicrobiaceae; genus UBA967. The sequence goes on along the minus strand of JBIJCR010000128.1, from coordinate 2,124 downwards.
CAACGGCCACACCCATGTTCCCGCCGTCTGGGAATCCAATCCAAAAACTCTCGCCTGCCGTTGCCTGAAGCCCGCTGAAAAACCTGTCCGCCTCGATCCCGGGCAACGCTATTCCATCAATGTCGGCAGCGTCGGCCAACCCCGCGATGACGACCCTCGCGCCAGCTACATGCTCTACGATTACGAGCAACATCTGCTCCTACACCGCCGCGTTCCCTACGATATCGCGCGAGCCCAATCCCGTTTTGAAAAAGCCGACTTGCCAGCCAGAAACTCTAGGCGGATCGCCAAGGGGCAATAGCGTCAAAATCACCTCGGAAATCCACGCCGCACTCCGGATGTTGCAAACTCTTCGCCGCCGCATGAAGTTTGCCCATGGTTTTCCCGATGTCCTCCCCAGCCATAATGCGCATCGTGTTTGCAGGAGTTTTTTTCGCAGCATCCGCTGGATTTTCCTCCCCCGAAGCCCCGAATAGCCCAACCCCCAAGCCAAGCCTCGGAGCGGCTTCCCCGACTCCCAAGCCCACGCCAAAACCCACTCCGGACGAGGAAGAGGAGGAGATCCGAGGAAACCATCGATTTCTCGGCGATCCGGTGAGGCCACCAGTCACACGAATGTTTGTGGGCCATGAGATTTCCGTGCCGACACAATACAATCCCCCGCGCATTACTCCCCAAGCCACTGGCGGCGCCAACATCCAACCCGCAACGCCAAGTGCATTCGAGACCCGGCGAACCGGGGTTTCCATCGACCCATCCGGTTTTGAGGAAACAGAACTCGAAGGCTTTATCGACTACGGCTCGCCGATCCGCACGGTCGTTCCCGTTTACAATGAGAAGGGCGAGTTGGTTGGAACCGCTGTCCAAGAGCATCCGAATCCCATTCTCCAGCCGGTCTTCAGGACGATTCGGAAAGAATAGTATCAGCCAAAAAAAACCGCCCCGAAACCGCTTGGGATGCGGTTCGGGGCGGTGTTGTGGTTTTGCTACTCTTCCGGAGCCAAGAGCGCCTCCTCTTCACTCCAAGGCACTCTTTGGCCGATTCCCTCGAGAAGCTGCGCCGACTTGTCCAGACACTGGCGCCAACCCCCGAGCTTCGCAGGATTTTGCCGTGTCGTGACGCAGAAGCGGAGTTCCGGGTCCTTTGTGCATCGCCGCCAGATTTCGCGAACCTCTTTTTTCTCCAGTTCGCGAATCCCTTCACGCAGTTCCAAGACCGCCCTTAGTCGGGCTGCCCGGTATCGCCTGGTGACCTCCTCGAGGATTCCGAGATTGATTCGGAAGACTTGCCTCTCGGCGCCCCCCTCCTCCCACACGGAGAATTCCCCGAGACAGGAGGCCACGCGGTAGCGTTTGCCGTTTCGTTGAGTGAACCGCCACACCAGAAGTTGGATGGCAGGTTCGTTCCTCCCGAGCTCGGATTGAGCCGGGACCGACGCTGATTTCGACTTTTCAAGGATCATCTTTTTCTGCCGACCCCGGTGAAAAACGCCCGGTTAAGGACGCAATTCCCCTGTGGGAAGGCGGTGAAAGAGATCAGTGAAGGTCAGTGTCGCATGGTGTCGGTCGCTAAAAGAATCTAAGCAGTTTTCATGCCTACCACATCGAGCAGAGGGGCTCAACGGGGCTTCGTGTCATAGTAATAATATCGGCTGAATCTGCCGAATCTTAAGGCTCTCCGTTGCCCAGAGAAATCACCGATGGATTCATCTTACCGGTCCTCACTCGGATGGCCTCTGAACCCAGAAGCCACGGTTTTCAATCGCCCCTCCAGTAAGCAGAGTCACATCGAGTCCAGATGCTTTTGTCGCCTCAAAGACCTTCGCTACGGCCGGCTTTAAATCCGGGCTGAAGGTTTCAAAATAAACTGAGTTATCCAGAACCGGACGCGGCATTGGCTTCACACGAATCCACCCCTGCCCCGCCGGATAAGCTCGCAGAGGCCCTTCGCCTCGCCGATCAAGGCGCGAATGCCGCGAAGAAGGGCGACTTCCACGCCGCTCTCGAATTCTACACAGCCGCTCTCCAAGCCAATCCAGCCCTCCCTGATACCCGTCGCGAGCTCGCTATGGTCCACTACGAACTCGGGCAACTCGACGCGGCAAAGGACGAGCTCATCGACGC
>JBIJCR010000127.1:0-5583 GCA_044344595.1 Terrimicrobiaceae bacterium | reverse complement strand
GGTTTTGATTTGAACCCGAATAAAGCAGAATTAACCACAGAGCGCACAGAGAACACAGAGGATGATCTGTTTATGATGCGATGCGTTTGAAATGATTTGTGCGATATTAAACAAAAGCCAAAGCCTTTTCTGTCAAATCTCTCCATCCTGCCCTCCTGTCTAAAAATCCGTTTTTGATTTGAAAAGCATCGTGGTCTTGGAGCCACCGAATTCAAAGTTGCTAGGGGCAGGTAAGTTGGTGTTTTTCATCGTTTCGATTGACATAAATTAATGGACTCTGGGGGGCCTGATTTTCGCTCGCATTCTGGTGGGGGGATATTCCCCTGCCTCCGACCCCTCTCCAAAAAGCAGGTCAATGATTATTCCGCTCAAAATGCAGTTTTTCATTTTTGAACCGGCAGCCACAGTCCAACGGATTTTTAAAATTCTTCATGACCGGGTGTGCGCTTGATTTCAGCACATTCTGACGCGAGGATTTACTCATGGAAGACTCTCAACAGCCATACCCGCCACCACTGCCGCCGAATGACGATACAGCTGCAGCGCGACAGTGGATCACTGTCCTGCATCTCAGCGCCCTAGCTGCCCTTGTCATCGTAGGCTTTGGCCACATTCTTGGGCCATTGATCATCTGGCTCCTCAAGAAAAATGAAGTGCCGAGCCTGGATGCGGCAGGCAAAAGCGTGCTGAATTTTCAGATCTCCTGGAGTATCTGGTTTTTTATTTCGGGCGTTGTGGCAGTCTTCGGGTCCTGTCTTGTCGTCCCGCTGGCACTACCTGTGGGCACATTGATCGCATGGCTTGCCTTTGTCATCAACGGCGCGATCAAGGCAAGCAACGGGGTGAATTACAATTTCCCTCTAACGATCCGCTTTTTCAGCTGATTTCTTCAGGTAAAAGCAGCCACTAAATCAAACGCAGAAATGCTCCACGCGGCGCCCGATGCCTGCAAGGATCTCCCACGAGATCGTTCCAGCTTGGCTGGCCAACTCGGAGACATCAATTTTCTCGTCACCATCACAACCAATCAAAGTAACCTCATCGCCAAGCTCCACTCCGCATACTTGGGAAACATCGACCACGATCTGATCCATCGTCACCCGCCCAAGCACAGCGCACCGGTTTCCACGCACAAGCACACTCGCTCCCCGGCCCGAAACCTGCCTCGGGAATCCATCCGCGTATCCGACAGCCACCAACGCGGTGCGAATCGGTTTTTCAGCAATAAATGAGCGCCCGTAGCTCACACTGGAACCCGCAGGCAATTCACGCAATAAGACCACACGGGACTTCCAGGAAAGCACAGGTTCGAGCTGGCTGGAGTATTCCGGCAGAGGAGAGATGCCATAGAGAATCAGCCCCGGCCTCACCAAGTCGAGTCGGTGCTCAGGGCGAGTCAGGATACCCGCGCTATTTAGAACGTGGAACTTGGCGCCGCGCGCCAGAGACCGCAAGTCGGCGGCGAGCGCATCGAATCCCTCAAGCTGTTCCAGAGTGAAAACCGCGTCTTCATCCGCTGAGGGAAGATGTGTCGAAATGCTGTGCAGGAAGACCCTCTCCATGGAGAGCATGCGGCGCACCTCTTCCAACGCCAATCCCGCCGCACAGCCAGCACGCCCCATTCCCGTGTCAATTTTGAAATTCACACTCACCTGGCCATACCGCGAATAGGCCAAAGCCTCGTCGGCACGTGAAACCGTGACGATATAACCGCTCCGCACCGCTGTCTCATACTCCGCAGGCAGGCAGGGGCTGAGAAGCATGACTCCGCAACCGGAAGCGGCGGAGGCAACTTCCACCGCCTCTTTGATATTGGCAACACCGAAGACCTCCGTGTCATCAGCAAGAGCCCTGACGATATCGACTACTCCGTGTCCATAACCATTGGCTTTCACCACCGCTAGAATCCCGGGCCCCGGCCCGATTCGCTTTCTGACAAAAGCCTGATTCCGCCTCAATGCGCAGAGATTTATTTCAACCCAAGTGCGGAGATGGTCAGGAACTGGAAGTGAGGGCATATAAAAATTGAAGTGGAGGTAAGGGGATTCGAACCCCTGGCCTTCTCATTGCGAACGAGACGCTCTACCAACTGAGCTATACCCCCAGGGAAGACTGTGTGTTTCGCACAGCGCCGGTGCCCTATGCGACGTCCCGCAATCAACCACCGCACCCAGCCAGCGGCAAGGAAAAATCCAGCCTCTGTTTTTAAGCTCCCCAGCAGGCACTCGAGCTGTTTTTTTAGGCAAATCGCAAAGCAACTCTTCAAAGTCCACGCCCCGTCCACCTCTTGGATCTGCGCGCAGATCGGAGCAAGGGAACACTATGCCATACCGCGCGTGCTGCACCGATCGGGCAAGTTGGAGGCGCTTTTTACCGACTACTGGTCGCATGGAATTTGGCACAAATTTGCCGGATCCCGCCGCCTAACCAGTAGGCGACATGAGGACCTGAGCGATGCCGAGGTTTATTCTTTCAACATCTCCACCGTACTGAATGGCCTCCGCAAACGCATTCATGCCTCCACCGACTCATACAGCGAATTTCTCCGCATCGGCAGCCGATTCGGCAAACAAGTCCGGTCGAGCCTCGCACGCCGCCGCGAGCAACGCTGGGAGAATACAATCTTTTTTGGCTATGACACCGGTTTCCTCGAAGCCGCCGCGTGGGCAAAAAATAAAGGCGCCATCTGCATAGTCTGTCAGATGGACCCCTCGCGGACCGAGTTCGAAATGGTGCGCGAAGAGGAAAAACTATGGCCCGCCTGGGCGAAGGCGCCGATCCTTGTGCCAGAGGAATACTTCGCATGGCGCAAAGCAGAGTGGGCGCTAGCGGACGCCATCATGGTGAATTCGCGGTGGAGCTTCGACGCGCTCGTCCAGCAGGGCGTCCCAGCCGATAAGATCCATATCATTCCCCTCGCCTACGAAGCCGAGGATTCGTCTGAAGACTTCTCCCCAGCCCCGCTCAAGCAATACTCCGAGCCGCTCCGCGTGCTATTTCTCGGACAAGTCAATCTTCGGAAAGGCATCCAATACCTCCTCGAGGCAGCAAAAATTCTAAAAAGCGAAAACATTCAGATCGACATAGCCGGCCCCATTGCCATCGCTGACCAGTTCGTCGTGAAAGCCCCGCCGAATGTGCGTTTCCACGGCGCCGTGACCCGCGACCGCGTCCGCGAATTCTACAAACGCGCGGATGTTTTTGTCCTGCCAACGATCTCGGATGGTTTCGCCCTCACGCAACTCGAGGCCATGGCCCACGGCCTGCCTGTTATCACCACGCCAAATTGCGGGCGCGTTGTCACCGAAGGACTCGATGGCTTTATCGTCCCTCCGAGGAATGCCTCTGCTCTGGCGAATCGCCTGAGAACGCTGCTCGAAGATCCCGAGCGCCTGCAGGCCATGCGCGAGGCCGCGCAACTCGCCGTAGCCAAGTTTAATCTTGATCACTTGGATAAAAATCTCCGCGCCCTCGAAGCCTCGCTCAAAGCCCCCGTCCCAGTCTCGCTGCCATCATTCGCCTGAGCCGCCCGCAGCCTTTTTTGCCGCTTGTTCCTCACTCCATTTGATAAAGGCCGCCTGCATCGCTCGATATTCGTAACGCAGCGTCATAGCCTGCCTGCGGAAAAGATCCGCCTGAGCCAAATCTTCCTTTGCTTCCAAATCCTTGATGGCGGCATCGATTTTCAGAAACGATTTTTCGAGCCTCTCAAGCTCCGGGGCACTCGGATTCGCCTTGAAGGAATCCAGATTGTTTCGAATTTCCCGAATCGTTCCGCCTGGTGAATCGCAAGCAACTATACACAATACCACCGAGCCAATCAGCAAAACCGCTGACAGCCTGAACCACGGGAGAAGGGAAGATGTTGTCATCTTGCGAACGAGCGAACTAAATTCCATTCCTCATGGCAAACCCGCAAATCGAAAAAACCTTCCTTCGCGGGGAACGTCTTTGCTCGACCGAGGAAGACACCCACCAAGCCGCACACGATCTCGCCGCCTGCCTCGGAACGCACTCCATCTTGAGCCTCGAAGGACCCATGGGCGCAGGCAAAACCTGCTTCGTCAAAGGCCTCGCAAAGGCCCTCGGGTGCGACCCGCGCGAGGTCTCCAGCCCCACATTCACTCTCATCCACGAATACAACGGAGGCCGCCTGCCTCTTGTGCACATGGACCTCTACCGCATCGAATCCTCCGCCGACCTAGCTCCACTCGGCTTCGACGACTACCTCGCAGGCGATGGCATCGTGGCCATCGAGTGGGGAGGCAAGTTCGCGGAGGAACTCCCGCCGCACACGCTGCGCCTCGTATTTTCCATCGAAGGCTCAGGCCGCCTCATCCAGATCCAGCCATGACGATTCTCACCATCGAGTGCTCCAGCGGCATCGGAAGCATCGCATTGACCCGCGACAGCAGAATTATCCACGAGTGCTCATTTGAAAACCCGCGCGGTCGCGGCACGGCTTTTTTCGAATCCCTCGAACAAACCAATCGTCACATCGACTCGCTGGACCTCGTGCTGGTGGGCACTGGCCCCGGAAGCTACAATTCCCTCCGCGCCTCCATTGCGGCCGCATGGGGACTCGCCCGCGCCCACTCCACGCAGTTCAAAGGTATATGCTCCCTCCTCGGCTACGAACCCCAAGAATACCATGTCCTCGGCGACGCCCGTGCAAACCAATGGTTTCACGCACACATCCTTGACGGCCGCCTCGCCTCTGCCCCTACCCTGCTTACGCCCGATGAAGCCAAGTCTCGGCTCACGCCGGGCGTTCCTGTTTTTACCACATCCCCGCTCATTGAGAACGCCCACTGCGCCTCCCCGCAGCCCATCCACCTCGCCCGCAGGTCCTCTCAGGCAGGCCCCGCCGAGCCCATCTACCTCAAGCCCCCGCACATCACCAAACCCGCCTGCTAAAATAAAATGACACCTCCACTCCAGCCCACTGCCATCCAAAAAATCGGAGCTGAACTCGCCATCGCGTGGAACGACAGCAGCGAGTCCTACCTTCCCCTCGAATTCCTCCGCCGCCACTGCCCCTGCGCCGCGTGCGGAGGCGAGCCCGATGTGCTCGGCCAAGTCGCCCTCCCCGCCGTGACCTACAACGACCGCAGCTTCGACCTCACCTCCTGGCAAACCGTGGGCGGCTACGCCATCCAACCACGCTGGGCCGACGGCCACTCGACTGGACTCTATTCCTACAAATATCTCCGCCGCCTCGAGCAGATCGCCAAATTATAAGGGCGCAAAAAAACCGCGCTGGTCTTCGCCCAGCGCGGTTTCTTAAAAAAAGCAGTCTCAGATTTCGCTATCGCTCCAGGACCTCCTCATGGTCGCCCCCCACTTTGCAACATCCGCATCCTTGAACTCATACCAATGTTTGTTAGCTAATAGACTTTAGGTCGTGGCGGTAGCGTTTACTTGATCGCGCATCCACTGGTGAACGAGTGAGGCGACTTTGGAAGGTTCGCTCCAACCTCTGGCTACCGCGATCAGGTGATCTTCTAGTTTTTCCAAACTTCCATAAATCCGGTTCACTGTTGGTGCCTTCACCACCCGACCAAACCATTCCGCCGGATTGAG
>JBIJCR010000171.1:0-5620 GCA_044344595.1 Terrimicrobiaceae bacterium | reverse complement strand
ACAGCCCAAGCATGAAAGCCTCGTTGGCGGCCAATCATCTTAAAGCCGACCGGCTCTGTGCCGCGCGTTCCTGAATCGATCCAGATGGAAGGAGTGCCGCCGAGCCGGGTAAGGTACAAAACGCCGCTTGTGCCTCTTTGGTTATCGCAGTTGCCTGGAAACATGGCGATGCTTGGCGTCCATCTGTCGTATGTACCTTCGCTATTTTTCTTGACGTAGAAAATCGGATCGCAGGTTCCAGGCGAGTCCACCGCCGCATAATCCTGATAAGAAGCGTAGATAGAGGATTCGACGAGATTCGCTCCCACAAACGCATCGGCGGGAAACGGCGGATCTTTTGAGACCCCAGCCTTGAAAACAACTACCGCAATTCTTCTAAAAAAACCGCCCATGTCAGGCGGGTCGCCACCGCACACCTCGCCGGTTGTGTCGTAAGGCTCCCGGCCGTCAGCCCTAATTACGAGGCCATCTACCACGGCCGTCTGAAGCGGCAGGTACTCGGCAAAGTTGCGCCACGCGGTTGCCGATAGGTTGGTCGCCGTCCATGTGTTTTGCGGCTCACTGGAAGACGCATTGACCGTGAAATCATTAAGCGTCACCTCACCAATCTTGTATGGTGGGACTGAGAAGGTGGCGGCTAGGTAAGATTCCTTTGCGGCGGGGTACGGGCTTGGGCCGCAACTCGGAAACACGCCTGACCAGTTCGCCACCGGCGGATTGGCGAGGTATTCGATGTAGCTGTTGAGGTTAAATCCGTCGCCGCCGGTGACTGTTTTGTATCCGAGGCATTGGTCAATGCCGTCGCCGCCACATTGCGGGCAATCTCGTGCATCGGGGGCATTGCCATCGCCGCCACATTGCGGGCACGTCACTATGTCGAACTGAACGCACTCGCCGCCTTTGAATTCAACGCAAACTTGAATTTTCCCGGTTGCTCCGCAATTTGTGCATGGGACGGCAGGAAGTTTGCCCGTGGCGCCGCAATTCGTGCATGGGCAAGGGGAATACTCTGGCACGCTCGTCACAAGCGCATTAATCCCCGCCTGCACTTGCGCAATGTTTGCCCACTCTACGGTCGTGCGAAACGAAAAGTGCAGCGCTGTGATTTTACCTTCGCTAAAGATTGCCGACGAATGACGCTGGTCTTCAGTTGGAGGGGAACACTCTTCAATGAGCGCGGGCGGCGATGGGTAGATCGTCGTCCCCAGCCCCCAGTAACTAAATCTGCCAACAGCGTCGTCCGGTTCGGTTGCCGATGGAGGCAGCCGAGGCAAAAACCCTGCCGAGGTTCGCGACGAGTATTCCGGTGACAAACCATCCATTCGCGGACGCAGCCCGTTCGTCGACGAAACACTTACGTCCTGCGTCGGCGCGTTTTCACTGTCGTCGTCCGCGTCGATGAATTCGCCATGCAGGGTTTCGTTAACCGTGCCGGAGACGCTGGACACGTCGCCGATTGTGCCGACCCTCGACATTCGCACGTCCGCCGGCTCGGCGTTCTTTCCGACCTCTGGCAAGACGACCCACGTCGTCCTCGCCGCGAGGCGGCAAGCCTCCGAGATGCCGTAAAGTTGCCGCAGTGCGACGGAGTCATCTGCATAGTTTGCCGCCAAGCCGCCGCGATCGCTCCAGTAGCGCTCGCCATCCGGCGTGAAGTATTTCGTGTCGGGGTGGCCCACCAACGGCAGCGATCCGACGTTTGCAACGGTCCTGTGATACGTCACCGGGCGCGATGTGTCGCGCAGATCGCTTGTGACGTAGGAGCCGCCAAGGAACAAGTATCTCGCGCCGGTCGCTTGAATCTGGTAGACCGTGCGGCAATTTCCCTGCGACGGCAAATCGTCTACGACTGCGAATCCTGGAGATGCCGCCAGTCGCTCAGGCGTGGCCTCTTGAAGACTGCCTGGGCCAGTGAAAACGTAATCCTTCTTCTCGTCAGCGTTCCAGTAAACCGCCCCATAATTGGTCGACGTGGCTGGCGTCGTCAGGTGCTCGATGCCCGGCGGAACCACAAACACATTCGGCCCGCTTGCTCCAGCGCGGATCGGGCGAAACGTCGCATACCAAAGCGAGTTTGGCGGCTGTTCCTCAAGGATGGTGATGATCCACTCTTTCCGAGAGGTTCCAGGCGTGATCTCGTAGCCCGCCTCGCCAATGGCCGTTCGCACCCAGCCCGGCCCGGCCAGCTTCTCGATGAGAATGTTGCCTGCCGTGAGCCCACAGACAGGTCGGTCGAACCGTAGCACAAGCTGCGTCACGCCAGATTCGTAAAGCGAGGTCGTCTCTGGCGGCAGCCTAAGCTCGGCCGGCATAACAAAACTAGCGATGGCACCGTAGCGGTCGTCGTCCGGCTTCTCGTGGACCGTAAACGCGGCCGAGGGCGTGTGCGGCAAATCGTTTCCAGCCCGATCTCTGTATGGTCCGCCTTGCAACTGCCGCGTGTGCTCGCCAGCGGCGAGCGACGCAGGCTGGACGCCGATCGCCCCACTTATCCCACAAGGCTCCGTGACCTCAAGCGTCAGCGACAGAGGTTCCGCTACGTTCGCAAAGCCAGCCTCGTCGGCAAACCAGTCGCGCGTCTGCGCAAGAGTCGCCAGCGGCGGCGTCCTGTCAACAACAAAACTGAGCGGGTAAAAAAACTGACGCGACGTGTTAGGCGACATCGTCACCCACATGAAGTACGAGCCCTCCTCATTCGTTGCCGCAGAGATGGCGCTGCTGATAAAGGTGCCGTTGAGCGACGATGCGAAATTCGGGTTCTCAACCGACTTGACCAGGGCTCCACTAGGGTCGAGCGTGGCGTCGATTTCTTCGTAGTCCTGAGACTCGTCATCCCAGCGATAGATCTCGTTGTCGCTGAGAGTGAGGTAGACCACTCCCCAGCGACCTTGCTCTGGAAATTCCCCGTCCGGCGGAATGGAGACAATTTCAGCAGGACGCCAGTAGATGTCTACCTTCTGTATTGCGGCCTTGCGCGTAACTGTCGCGAGCGGGAAATAAAACCGAGTGGGCTCGTTCAGCAGAGACTGAAATCCATCAAGGTTTTTGGCGAATGATTCCTGCGCGTGCAACCCTTGCTGGGTGCGAATCAGGTCAATCGCCTTGGGCGGCGGGGGAAGCGGCAAGCTAAACGCCGCCCCTCGCCTGTAAAACGACGCCACTGTGGCAAGAGGAGGCTCGCTCTCGCGATGCACGAGAAGAGACAACTCAGCACGGTTTGTCCGGCGAGGCTGGCCGTTGAGCGAGATACTCCACGAGTTACTCGGCCACGTCCACACGGCAGTAGTGGGCATCGTGCCGGTTGAGTTGACCCTCGCACCCGCCACTATTGTGTAGCCAGCGTAATACGTCTCAGTCGGCACGGGCGGAACAATAACGCGAGAGAGCACGCCGCAGCCAATGCCGTCCGCGCAGACTTTTAGTTCAGACGTTTGCGGCGTCGTGCCGTCAATTACGGCAGGCAGCGCCCGAATAAGATCGGCGGCAACCGCAACGGCCGCCTCAGGAAGCGGGGCGTTTTGCGAGAACCCTGGCGGCGGCTCAACGAATCCATACGCGTCCGCGAAGACAGGCTCAATACTGCAACTGCACCGGCAGCAATTGCCACGTCGCGCCATTTACATGACCCCCACGGCCCATTTATTTGCGCCCGTCCCGGTTTCCTTCCAGAGCAGTTGGAGCACGCCGCAGGCAGCGGAGGCGAGTTGCGTCGCGTCTCCGTTCTTCGCAACGGCGAAGCGATGCGACGCATTGGTCACGTTGACTCGACAGGCGAAAGCCCCGCTCACTGCGGCCCGGCCGATCTTGCCGTCTGAAATCGGCTCTAGCGTCACGACGAAGGACTCCGAAAGCGCAGTGGTCGGCGTCACGCCAGTGAGGATAGGCCGCGTCGCAAACTCCCTCGCCCGCTTGTCTTCGTCGGCGTTGCCCGTGAGGTTGCCGCCAACGGGAGAAATTTCCACGCCGTCAATCCCCAGCACGCCCAGCCAGGGAACGTCGGCGCCGCTGTTGTTCTTGATGAGGACGATGTTGGGCGCGGGGTCCGCCCCGGTCGCCCCGCCACCCGTGAACCCCGTACCAACCCCGAGCACGCGATCAGCCGCATCCTGCGCGCGGTTCCACGCCCGCGCCGAGATCGCCCCGGCGAGCTTCTGGCCTGGCTCGATGCGTCCGTCGTTGCGGGCCATTAGGTTGTCCCGATGCCGAGGCCCGAGAAGTCGCCCTCGCGGTAGACCGTGTTGACGTAGACGTACTTCGGCTTTTTCACTAAGTCGCTGCCACTCACCGAGCTCTCGTAGCGAACCCAGAGGTATTCGTGGCCCTTCTTCTCGACGCCAGTGATTGAGCCGATCGTTTGGCCGGTCAGGTTCTTGGACGCCACGAACTTGAAACTTAACGTCCAGGGGCCGTCGCCCTTCTGTGAGTCCCACTCTTGCGAGCCGCTCGCTCCCAAGAAGAGCACCTCGCCAGCCTCGAACGTCCTAAACGCCGCGTCGTTGGTCGTGCCGGTCAGAGCCGCCACGCTCTTGATATAGGTGCTTGTAACGTAGGTGCTCTTTACGTCATACGTTTCCGTCCACGTCAGCGCGGGGACGACGATGTCGACGCCCTGCACGCCGTTGTCGTCGACACCGATTGCGGAGTCCATGCTCGGGGCGGATGACGGAAAACGCCGCTCCGTTCCGGTTCGCGTGGTCGTGCTTCCGTTCGACGTGATCTTGCCGCCGTCAGCCTGCGTGATGTGGGACATACCGCCCGACGTGTCGAACGAGCGCGACCGCCGCAGCGGGTCTGGCTCTTGCGCGTCAGCGCCGATCTTCTCGTATTGGATGTCGACGTGCCATGCGTCATCGCCGAGGTAGTCGACGGAATAGGCTTCCGCCTGAAGTTGGACGTTGGCCCCTGGGTATTGCCAAAACCGGAGCGTGCTGGAAATCCGTTGATTGCACTCCGCGTGCAGCGAAACATCGTCCGTGTGGCCGAAAACCTTGTAGGACCGCGTCATCGTGGACGTGGCCTTCTTGCCGAGACGGTAGATCGTCGCGGAGCGCGATGCGTTATCTTCGATCCACGTTGCCATTAGGCGGCGACCTCCCCTGCCCCGAGCTTTTCTTTCAGAATGCGGTTGGTTTCCTTCTGCTCATCCAATTGCTTCGATGCTAGCGAACCGCCAAAGCCCATTCCGCCGAGGGCTGACGAGGAGAAGGAGCCCGCCACTTCGCCTTGGCTGGACTGCTGCATACGACCAACCGCATTCTCCAAGGCGAACATCAGATCCGACTCTTGCTCGCCCGTGATGCGGCCGAATTGCTTCAACGCCTTGAATTCGCCGATGGCATCGTCGAGAGCGCTCTCGGAGCCAGCGCGGTTGATGCTCTTCATAAGGTCGCCAACCTGACCACTCATGCCATTCGGGCCGATTCCTTCGAGCCCGGCAACGCCTGCGAGCATCGCGGCATCCGGCCCGGCTGCGGCACCAGCGCCGAGCCTCATGGCGGCGATCTTCTTCGGGTCCATCCACATCGGCGGACCAGCTTCCTTCTCTGCCCGCCTCGCAGCGGCAAGGGCTGCGATGTCCAGCACCTTCTGGTCGGCCACTCGCTGACTGGCTGCTCTCGCT
>JBIJCR010000126.1:0-5632 GCA_044344595.1 Terrimicrobiaceae bacterium | reverse complement strand
AACCTTCGGTAAGTCCGAGCATTCTTCCATAGTGTTCGCAGAGAATTTGATCGTGTGCTTCCATCCCGGCTTTTTCTCACAACCCTTCCTCCCCAACCACAAAATTCCTTGAAGAACCCTTTTTTAGGCAAAGACAACATCTCTTGTTAAAGGGGTGGTATGAACCTACCCTGTAGGCGCAGCTGGCGACCTCGTGACCGTGCAGGCCGGGGACGGCACCTTGAAATGTTAGAGGCCTTTATTTGAGCGTCGATAATTTCTGAGAGTGCCATCCAAGTCATAGATTGGATCAAGCTGCCGTGTTCACGGAAAATATTGATCAACAAGTATGCATGGTGTGTAGATCCGTTCGCTTGCCTCAATGTCATTCCGGCTCGTCGGGCGGGTACAGATCCTTTGACCACTCCAACTCCACGGCCACCACCGTCCTCCCACCTTTAGAGTTGGCCACGACCGACTCACGGGTGGGACTCAACGAATGGGACCCCACATCGAGGGTGTTCGGTGAGAACAGTTGGCTGTACAGAACGCTCCGCATGGGCAGGGGGGTAGGTGTGGTTAAGGGAGTGCTGGTCAGCGAGTGCTGCAATTCGCCCTCCCAAAGGAAGCTCATTAACCGACCCATGCTTTTTAAGTAGGGCGGTGAGCCATGCAGATCGAACGCCAGCGTGGGAAGAAACTTTCCTTTCACGCCGAACGCGCTCCCGTCTTGAATCAGAAGGACCAACGAACCGGAAACAGCCGGGGCGGTCGGCTCCCGCTTGTCCGAACTGTCACCAACCGCTAGCTCCGGGACTAGCTCCGAGAAGATCCCTCTCACTTGTGCTTCGATCGACCTAGGCAAGAGCTCCCCATTCATTGGGAATGTTGGCTCGGCGGTTAGCTCGGGCTGGGAGCGATATTCCACGCTGGTCACATCACCGATGAGCTCCCCATCGGTGGCAACGAGCAGACGAGCGGTCAGCCGCTTGAAGCCGGAGGCCTTCACGTTAAATATTAGCAGTTCAGTGCCGTCGCCCAGCTCGAAGTTTTGCACCGATTCGAGCGAGCATGATGGCGGAGGCTCTGCCGGCTTGTCGCACGAAGTCAGCGTCAGAACAACCAAGCAACCCAGGGAAAAGAAAGCGCGCATCGCTATATCCTTGAAGCCCTCGACCGCGGAGCGCAGCGTGTTTGGCTGGTGGTTTGGGAAAGATTTGGATCTTAATTGTTTCATCGTTTGTTCGATTAAGACGCCTTGCCACAGGCCCGCATCGGCTGCGGCATCCGGAGTGTTGGCGCGAGTGCTTCTTTGTGCTTTGTCTATTTATGACCTTGTTGCTTTCCCCTCTCCGGGTCCGTTTATCTGACTTGTAACAACTGGGCACGTTAGTGGTCAGTAAAAAAAGTTCCACCCATTCACAAATTTTCATAAAGCGCTTCACGGCGATGCTCTACCCCGGGGGGTTGCGCGAGCATTACCGCTACGATGCTGTGGGCAATCCCGTGTGCTACACGACTCGCGCTGGGCAAATCCGCAGCTCGGTGTTTGATAGCCGCAACCGCGAAATCCAGACGAACTGGAGCGATGAGACGCCGGACATCACGCGCTCGTTCGACCTCGCTGGGCGCGTGCTGAGCGAGGACAACGCCGCCAACCAAGTTCTGAGCGAAACGACCCAACTCACCGCCCAGCCCGCGCGCACGGTCGGCTACGCCTACGATGCCGCAGGCCGTCTGGCCTCCACGACTTACCCCGGCGGTAATGCGGTGACGCAAAACTACACGCCACGAGGACAAATCGCAGGAATCGACCTTGATGGCGTCACGGAGGCATGGAATGAATACCTCCCTGTGGGTGCGACTACCTCCAAAAATCTTGAACACTGGTATGAACCGATTCTTCGCTTCATAACGTCCAGCAGTCGCCCACGACCTTCCTTCCCTCGGTTGCAGTATTTTTCTCGCGGTCTTTCCAACAACTCTTGACAACTTTTTGAACTCATTTTTGAAGACATCCACACACGGTGTCTTTTTCATTGAGGTATCGCCTCTCTCCTTCCACTTATTCACAGTCTCCGTCGGTGTCTTTTCATTTGAATCAATGAGGAAGCGAGGGTGGCTCATGCTAGCGGGTCGGCACATGCCGCGCCGGTTCAGCCGCTCCCTTGGCGGAAACCCTGCAACACATACCTTGCATCGATTGCCTCAGCGGGTTTCGCGTGTGCAACCCCTCAGCGCAGGAGTTTACCATCGCCGTCCACCTTGGCGGTGGCGATCTGCTCGGCCTCGTCGGCGAGCTTCCGCATTTTAGCGACCTGCTCTGGGGTGGGCGTAGCTCCTTGTGTCTCGATGGCGACAAGGCGGATTTTTTTGATGCGGTCGGTGAACTCCGTGAGCATCTCGGTGGCCTTCAGTCGCGGGTTTAAAGTGTCCAAGCGATCCAGAAAGTATTCCATCACATCCACCCGCCCCAAGATTTCCGCCTTTGCGGGCGAGTAGCGGTCATCGGTGCTGACGGCTCCCAGTTGGAAGCCGCGCAGCCATCCGCCGAGGCTGACCATGTGGGCCATCTCTTCGTCGTGGAGTTCCATCATGGACTCCTCGACATCCTCTTGGGTTTTCACCAATTCTCCGCGCATGCCGACCCAGTCACCCTTATCGCTGAGTTCAAAAAGGCTCTTGCTGCGTTTGGCCAGACGCTCCCCCACGCCGAGCGCTCGCGATTGGCGGATGAGCTCGCGTCCGATATTCTGAACATCCTGTGGACGCTCAGCGATGGTGAGCATGAATCCATCCGCGACCAGTGAACCGAAGTGCAGAGCCGTTTGCAGCCTGTTGCTAAAACTCGCCTCGCGGTTGGAGGATTCGATGGACTTGAGCGGCACAGGCCGGAAGGCTTCGAGGTCCTTGAGAAGCGACGCGATGGAAGGCGAGGTGACAGGATTGACTCCCAATTCTTCACGCATGTGCTCGGTGGAACTGCTCTCCAATTCCTGGAGCGTATCGGTTTGCGCAAACAACCCTCCGCAGAATGCGGCCAAACCAAGCACCATGATGGAAAAAAACTGCGTCACTTGAGGACTTAAAGACAACATCCCCCCCGCCGTCAATCGAGCGAGAAACCGCTTTCGCAAAAATTCATTTGGGTTCATATTTCTCTCATGGTTATCGGAGTCCCCAAGGAAATCAAAGCCCAAGAACATCGCGTAGCTCTCCTGCCATCGGCTGCCTATCAACTGATTAAACATGGCCACAAGGTGATTGTGGAGTCACAAGCAGGGACGGGAATCGGATTCTGCGATGACAACTACCGCCAAGCCGGTGTGGAGATAGTCTCCAGTCATTCAGAGATTTTCCATCGCGCTGACATGGTGGTAAAAGTGAAAGAGCCCCTGCCGGAAGAATACCCGCTCCTACGCAAAGACCAGATTCTTTTCACCTATCTCCACCTCGCTGCTAGCGGCCCGCTTACCGAGGCCCTTCTAAAATCCGGCACGACCTGTATCGCATATGAAACCGTGCGGGTTAACAACCGCCTGCCGCTGCTGGAGCCAATGAGCGAGATCGCGGGCCGCATGTCCGTTCTCGTTGGCGGTTATTTTCTCGCCAAGCATACCGGTGGAAAGGGCGTGCTCCTCGGGGGCGTGCCCGGCGTGCTACCCGGAAAAATCGTCGTCATCGGCGGAGGCACCGCAGGGGTTAATGCCGCCCGCATGGGCACAGGTGTGGGAGCGGATGTAACCATTCTTGAAGTCGATCTGGAGCGAATGCGTTTCCTCGACATCACCATGAGCACCGCACACACACTCTACTCGAGCGAGGCCAGCCTGCTCGACCTTCTGCCAAGTGTGGACCTTCTCATCGGCGCCGTTCTCGTTCCAGGCGCGAAGGCCCCGAAACTCATCACTCGAGAGATGCTCCGCCTTATGAAACCCAACAGCGTGGTGGTGGATATTGCCATCGATCAAGGTGGCTGCCTCGAAACCTCCCGTCCAACGACCCATGACAACCCGACCTTCGTCGAAGAGGGCGTGATCCACTACTGCGTCGCCAATATGCCAGGTGCCTACGCCCGCACTGCCACGCAGGCTCTCACGAATGTGACCTACCGCTACATCGAAACACTCGCGGACTTCCCACTCGTCGAAGCTTTCGAACGAGCGCCGGGTCTCCGTGAGGGTCTGAGCGTCTACAGGGGAGGCATCACTTGCAAAGTCGTTGCCGAAGCCCACGGCCTCGATTACACGCCATTTGTCGCCACATGACACTCGAACAGGAAATCCATTCCATCGGTCGCCGCGCTCGCGAAGCCTCGCGCGCCCTCGCACGCCTCTCCGCCACACAAAAAAATAAGATCCTCATCGCCATGGCGGATGAACTCATTGTTCGTTCACTTGAAATCCTGGCTGCGAATGCGGAGGATATTGCCGCCGCTGAAAAAAACGGACTCACCAAAGCCGCCATCGACCGCCTGCGACTCACTCCGGACCGCATCTCGGGCATGGCCGACGGCATCCGCCAGGTTGCCGCCCTTGAGGATCCCGTCGGAGAAATCCTTCGCGACTGGACACGCCCGAACGACATCCACATTCAGAAAATCCGAACACCCATCGGCGTCATCGGCATCATTTACGAGTCTCGTCCGAATGTGACCGCCGACGCCGCCGTGCTCTGCTTGAAAACCGGCAACGCCGTCATCCTGCGCGGCGGCTCCGAGGCCCTCGCCTCAAACCTGGCCATCGCCAAGGCGCTCCAAGCGGGTGGATTTGAGGCCGGACTGCCCGATTTTTCCGTTCAGCTCATTCCCACAAAAGACCGCGAAGCCGTGAAAATCATGGCTGCCATGGACCAGTTCATGGATGTCATCATTCCCCGAGGCGGGCACTCGCTCATCGAGGCCGTTGTCAACGCCGCCCGCATGCCGGTCATCAAGCACTACGACGGCATCTGTCATGTTTATGTGGACCGGGAAGCCGATCTGCAAATGGCCCTCGACATCGCGATCAATGCCAAATGCCAACGCCCCGGCGTGTGCAACGCCCTTGAAACCCTTCTCATCCACCGTGACATCGCGCAGGACCTCCTCCAACTCGCCACACCCGCGATGGAAGCTGCGCGCGTCGAACTTGTCGCCGATCCCGAATCGTTCAAAATCCTCTCGAGCCTTCACTACAAGGCGCTCCGCGAGGCGGATGACACCACCTGGCGCACCGAGTGGCTCGACCTCATCCTCTCCGTCCGCATCGTGGATGACCTAGCCGCCGCCATCGACCACATCGAGACCCACGGCTCCCACCACAGCGACGCGATCATCACCCGTAACCCCGCCACGGCCGAAACCTTCCTCGCCGCAGTCGATTCCGCCACCGTTTATTGGAATGCCTCCACCCGCTTCACCGACGGCGGCGAATTCGGCTTCGGCGCCGAGATCGGTATCAGCACCGATAAACTCCATGCCCGCGGTCCAATGGGGCTCGAAGAGCTCACGACCTACAAATACCTAATCCGCGGCGAAGGCCAGATACGGAAATGAAAACCCTCCGCGTCCACTACGAAGGCCGCGTGCAAGGCGTCGGCTTCCGCTACACCGTTAAAAACCTCGCTCGCGAATATGATGTCTCCGGCACGGTGGAGAACCTACCCGACGGGC
>JBIJCR010000117.1:0-6733 GCA_044344595.1 Terrimicrobiaceae bacterium | reverse complement strand
GTAAAACCACAAGAAAACCCAACAATCAGACTTTTATACCAGAAAACCTATGAGATTTCAGACTCCTGCTAATGAGAATGTAAATTTGCTAACCGCTGATTTTTGAAAAACCGCGTTTCGCGGCACCATCCAATCTAAAATCTCGAAATTTTCAAACCGCCCTTATGCCGAATCACGAAGAAATTTGCCATTAGGCTGTTGATGGAATTGCATTTCATCGTGGGATTCGCATATTATCTTTATATGATGATTTCTTTGCTCATTGCCGGCGGTTCTATCATTAGTACATTCACTGCGCCTCAGTTGCCTGAAATGATGAACCACACTCTCAACGGAACACCCGTCAAAGCGTATGAAGTCGTCTGCCGCACCCGCTGGGGGACGCCGATGATGCCGGACGGTAAGGGAAGCTACAACCTCACGGCTTCACCGAACCCCACTTACATCCAGCGCAGCCTCATCCAACCTCCCAAGACCGATGCTCCAATCTACCGGCCGGGAGCGCCTTATGTTTTACCGCTCCAGGCCGCTAGCACCGAGTTACAGCCTGTGCTCCCCAAGTAGTCTCTCTGCGTCGCCATTCCGACGGAGCATGCAAGCCTCGTCATTCCCCCATTGAAACAGCAGACCTCTTCGGGATTCTACAGTATCCACTGGTTCGCGCTTCTGAATGCTCTGTCTTTTCAGATCGTTCTCGGAGCACCCATGATTCTTTACGCAAAGAGCATCGGGGCCACATCCAGTGTGGTCGGCATTCTCGCCGCGTTCACCCCCCTCATGACAGTGCTCCAGTTGCCAGCCGCCAAGTGGCTGCCGGTTTACGGTTACAAGCGTTTCGTTTTAATGGGGTGGGGGCTGAGGACGATTTTTATTTTTATCTTGGCCGCTGTGCCATTGCTTTTTTTTTTGAATGAGGTCGCCAAGCTCGTTCTTTTGGTCGCATCGCTCTTCGTATTTAATTTCCTGCGAGGCATAGCGTCCACCGCCTGGATGCCATGGATCGCCGCTCTCATACCGGAAGAGGAGAAGGCCGTTTTCTTATCCCGTGATCAGATTTTCATGTTCTGCGGCTCGCTGATGGCGCTTCTCTGTTCGGCACTGCTCATGTCCGGCAACGTGGCCTCCATGGAATACTCGCTTGTCTTTCTGGTGAGCGCCTTGGCTGGCACCGGAGCTCTTTTTTTCATCAAGCGCATCCCGGAGGTTTGTGGCAGCGATCAGCTGCGGCAATCCTCCGAGCCTGTGCCCTGGAAACAGATTCTTTTTTACCCCCCGTTTTTTTCTCTTCTGCTTTTTAACCTCTCCTTCGTCATCGTGGTCGGCAGTTTGGGAGTTTTCACCGTGGAGTATCTACACGAGCTTCCGGAATTCAGTGTCTCCAAGGTCCTTTATCTGACTGGTGTTTCCTTCATCGGGGCGCTCGTGAGCCTATCGTTTCTTGGCAAAATGCTCGAGCGCCTGGGCGGCAAGCCCGTGCTTGCGGTGGCGCTCATTCTTTTTGGTGGAGCCATAGCCGGCTGGTTCTTTGTTGCCGCTGGTATCATACCCTGCAAATGGGTTGTCATTTGTCTTTTGAATTTCATCTGTGGCGTTGCCGGAGCCGCCTTCAATGTAGCCAACGCACGGATCATCTTCGCGACCATGCCACAGATGGGGCGCAATCACTTTTTTGCTCTCTTCACAGTGATCAGCAGCCTCGGCCTGGGCGCTGCGCCGGTCGTCTGGGGCATTTCGCTCGATTTCATCGGCACCTATGAAGTCGTCACAGGCGCCCTCCACTGGAAACGCCACAGCATTTACTTCGCGGCTCTTTTTCTGCTCAACCTTATAACGCTTTTTCAGGTTAGCCGCTTGCGAGAGGCGCGCGAGTAGCTGCCTTGTTCGTTCAGGATTTCGTTCAGAAACAAGGCGTCGTCGGTGAGTGCCTCCGGGGGGGGCGCTGACGACACATTCAAGAAGGATACTTGGACTCAGGGCGAGGATGCGGAGTTCGGAGACACAGGCTGTCCAGCGATCCTCGCCGGTTCGCAGTGGCAGGAGGTGCGCGTCATTCGGCCAGCAATGGAATCCATGGATGAAGAAAACTTTTTTTATGATACATAAGTTGTTGATCAGGTGAACCTCGCAGACTTTCGATAGTGGTATTGACTTCGGATTCCTTTTACCAAACGACCTACAAGCTGCTGTCGCAGGCGGAGCATCCCCCGCAACGCCTGGCGACACCTCCGTGGCCAGTCCCAAGCAGGACAAAACACTCATGAAGGGGGGCGAGGGAGCGCTAACATTCGGCTGAGAAAACTTGTGGAAACAAGTATTTCCTATCAAGTTTCATTTTCTTAGTCTGACCACATGGAAAGACATGTCGCAACATCCGAGATCACCGTGCGCCGTGCATTGGAGCGTGGTTTGGCCGATCATGGATGGCTTCGCAGCCGCCACACTTTCAGTTTCGCGGATTACTACGATCCCTCACACATGGGCTTCCGAAGCCTGCGGGTGATCAATGACGACATCGTCGCAGCCGGCCGAGGTTTCCCTGAGCATCCTCACCGGGACATGGAAATTTTCAGCTATGTCTTGGAAGGTGCGCTGGCACATCGCGACAGCCTTGGAAATGAGCGCATCCTCCAGCCTGGGCAGATCCAGCTCATGAGCGCCGGAACTGGCGTGCGTCATAGTGAGTTCAACCCTTCCTCGACCGACTCGACACACTTTCTGCAAATCTGGATTCAACCCCGCGCGCATGGCCTCAATCCCTCGTACACGGAGTGGCATCCCTTGGCCCAGCATGCCAACGATTCCAAGGTATTGGTCATTTCCACTGATGGTCGCGACGGTTCCGCATGCATTCAGCAGGATGCCGAAATTTACCGCATCCTCCTCGAGCCTGGCCAATCGCTGCGACATGAAGTCCGCCCGGGGCGCGGCATTTGGCTTCATATTGCCGAGGGTTCGCTTGTCTTGAACGGCATCACACTGGACTCAGGGGGTGCCGCCGCCACGGAAGTATCCGGCACTTTGACATTGACCGCCAACTCGAGGACTAATGCCCTTCTTTTCGATCTCCACTAAATACCAACCAAAAAACTAAAACTCATGAAATACTTCTACAACTTCACTGCCGCCCTGTTGGGCTTCGTTTTTATCGTCTTCGGGCTGAATTTCTTTCTGAAATTCATCGCTATTCCCCAACCACCCGAAGGCTCTCCGGCGGCTATGTTTATGGGGGGAATGTTCCTCGGTGGCTTCCTAGCCTTTGTCAAAGTCCTGGAAATCCTCGGCGGACTTTTCGTGGCGATTCCCAGAACGCGCAACCTCGGGCTGCTGATTTTGGGCCCGATCATTGTGAATATCGCCGCCTTCAACTTCTTTTTCTTCGGCGCCGCGGCATTGCTTCAACCGCCCGTCTTGCTTGTATCAGCGTTGGCCTTGATCCAAGTCGTGGCCGCACGCCGCGCACTCCTACATTTTATGACCAGCAAAAACTAATCCGATGTCCAACGCCTCACTCTTCCACCCCATCCAACTTGGCGCTCTCGAAGTGCCCAACCGCATCTTCATGGCGCCACTCACGCGCTGCCGGGCTGAAGCCGGGCATGTGCCAGGCGAACTCATGGCGGAATACTACGCTCAGCGGGCTTCTGCGGGCCTCATCATTGCTGAGGCCACGATGGTGATGGAAGGAAACTCGGCTTTTTATGCCGAGCCAGGGATGTATTCCGAAGCCCAGATTGCAGGTTGGCGCAAAGTGACAGACGCCGTTCACGCCAAGGGTGGAAAAATCTTTCTCCAGCTTTGGCACGGCGGCCGCGCATGTCCCTCTTTATTCAATGGAGGCACTCAACCAGTGGCTCCCAGTGCCCTGCCAATTACGAACGACGAGGTGCACACGCCAGAAGGCAAGAAGCCCTACGACATCCCGCGCGAGCTTCGTGATGACGAGATTCCCGCCATCGTGGCCGGTTTCAAAAAGGCCGCTGAAAATGCCAAGCTCGCCGCCTTTGATGGCGTTGAAATCCATGCCGCCAATGGCTACCTGATCGACGAATTTCTTCGCGACGGCGCTAACAAACGCACCGGCCCTTACGGCGGCCCTATCGAAAATCGTGCCCGGTTTTTGCTCGAAATCCTCGAAGCCGTTTCCCCCGTCTGGGGCACTGGTCGCGTCGGTGTTCGCATTTCCCCGCTGAACAGCTTCAACAGCATGTCCGACAGTGATCCTGTGGCCTTGGCAACCTGGCTGGCCAAGCGCCTTGATGGCCTCAATCTTGCCTATCTCCATGTGATGCGCGCCGACTTGCTCGGTGAGCAGCACGCCGATGTGCTGACGCCCGTCCGCAAAAACTTCTCCGGCGTACTCGTTTCCAATATGGGCTACACACCAGCTGAGGCCTCGGATGCCATTGCTACTGGCAAAATCGACGCCGTTGCCTTCGGAACCAGTTTCCTCGCAAACCCCGACCTCCCCGCACGCATCCGACTCAAAACGGAGTTGAACCAACCGAACCCCGCTACATTTTACTCGCCTGGTCCTGTGGGTTATACCGACTACCCAGCGCTCGCGTCATAAAAAAAGCTACAGTCTCTACCAAATCCGTATAAATACATGCGTGAGTTGGTGCGCCAACACGCTTACAAAGGTGACATCATTTGAAAAAACCGCTGTTCACAAGGATCCATAAGAAACTCCATTTTGATCCTCATTCCAACGTTCAAGCGATGTCTTTTAGATCTAAAAAATGGATGGATTGCTGTGTGGCGTTTAGTTCCTCAATTCCTTGCTGGAAAAGCCATCCAAGTTCTTGCCAGACGGATTATAGAGTAAGTTACTGGATTGACACTAACTGTGATGCTCGTAGCTTTTTAAAGTCATGGGGTACTTTTGTGTTATGCGCAAAGCGTCAATTTTTTACACTGCGAAGTGTGGACAAGGGAGGCTTTGCTGCTTTTTTCGTGGGGATTTGCACGCCCTGAGCTCTGTTATTTACCAGTTTCCTCGCGTCTTTTTGCTGATGACTTTTCTCGGCGCATGCGCTCCCCAAGGTGATGCCCTCTCGAGGAGCCGTATATCGGTTTATTCGACAGCCTATCTCACAAAGGACAACTCGATCGCATACGCCTCACACTCCGGCAAAAAGCCAGAGCCCAAACCCCGCCAGGACTGGGTTTGGACGGGAGACGGTATTTTGGGCGCGCCTTCCATCGAGATCAATCTGACCACCCAATCGGCTGCATTTTTCAAAGATGGCGTTGAGGTGGGGCGATCTCCTGTCTCCAGTGGTCGTGAGGGGTATGCCACGCCTGTGGGCAGCTTCACAATCTTGCAGAAAAGCAAAAACCATATATCGAGTCTTTATGGAGATTATGTTGATGCAGAAGGTAATGTTGTCGTAGCAAACGTGGCTTCGAATCGCGATCCACGTCCGCAGGGAACTACCTTTCGCGGCTCCCCCATGCCATATTTCATGAGAATCTGTGGAGGAGTCGGCATGCACGCTGGTTACCTCCCTGGCTACCCTGCCTCACATGGTTGCATCCGCATGCCGCGTGGTGCCGCCCAGTCCTTCTTCGAAAACGCCCCATTGGGAACTCCCGTTCGGGTTGTTCGCTGACCCCGTTGACGGTGGCTCATAGTTTTTACAGCATGCGGGGCAAGTAGTCCCGGCCGCCTTCGCCTACTCAAAGACCAGACCGGTGGGGAGTGGGGTTTGGATGTGCGCCCGGAGGCGGGTGAGGAGGCTGTAGAGGCCGAAGAATGTGCGATTGAGATAGATCGTGTCGGCTGATCCTCTCTCTCCTCGAATGCCGCGGAGAGTGTCGTTTCTTCTATTTTCTTCGCCGAGTTCGTAGATGGCGCTCATGAATGCAGGGTCGCCGAAATCGAAGTGGCCCGTGCGGAAGGGGCGTGCGAGGAGTTCGAGGGATTTTTTGCAGAGCGCCGTCAAGTGGGCACGCTGAGCAGGGGTATCCGAGGGCAGGAGGATGGCCATGGACTCCATCGCCGCGGCGAGTCGTGCGGGGTTGGTTTCAAGTGCGGGGTCGAGGAAGGCAAATTGTTTGGCGTGGAATGCGGCGTCGATCGTTTTTGTGCAACCGAAGTCGAGAACGCAAAGGCTGTCGCCGCTGACGAGGAAATTTCCAGGGTGAGGATCTGCGTGGAAAAGACGGAGGTCGTGAATTTGGTAGGCGTAAAAATCCCAGAGCGCTTGCCCTATGCTGTCGCGGAGCACTTGCGGAGCAGAACCATCCGCAAAAACATCGAAGGCCTCGCCATCCATCCAATCCATCGTAATCACCCTGCGGCTGGAAAATTCCGGGTGGTATTCTGGGAATCGGATGTGCGGCAGGTGCGTGCAGGCAGCGGAGAGGTGCATCGCGCTGCGGAGTTCTTTTTCGTAATCGGTTTCCTCCAAAAGGCGGGTTTCGACCTCCCGGAAATGGGCAGCCACATCGCGCTCCCGCAGGCCGAGAATTTGTAGGGCGATCGGTTTCACGACGCCGAGGTCGCTGCGGAGGCTTTCGGCCACTCCGGGGTATTGGACTTTGACGGCAAACGCACGCCCGCCGAGCGTGGCGCGGTGCACTTGGCCAATGGATGCTGCATGGGCGGCCTGGGGTTCGAAGGCGTCAAAAATCTCTCGCGGATCTTTTCCAAATTCCCTGCGAAATGTTCGCACGACGAGTGGGTAGGAGAGCGGTGGGGCGGAATACTGGGCGCGGGCGAATTGCTTCG
>JBIJCR010000072.1:0-12053 GCA_044344595.1 Terrimicrobiaceae bacterium | reverse complement strand
CGCATAGGCGGGCGGGAGCAGGGATTGGTCAATGCTGAGCATCTGAGCCAGCTTGAGTGGACCGCCTTTCAATTCGCTGAAAGTCCGGAAAACCTCGCTGGCATTTTGTTCCTGGAGGGCCTCCGAATCTGCTCGGCCGCTGATGGCCTGGCGTCCGTAATGCTTCAGGTAGTTTATGCCAACGCGTGCGCCCGCGCCTGCGAGTGCAGCCATGCGGTCGAGGCGATGACTGCGGATGCTCTCCTGCGTGCTCAAGACATTTTCCCCCAGGCCGAGGGCGCGAGGAAGCGGGCGAGATCGAATGCGGAGTCGATCGCCTGCGTGCGTATGACATCGAACGCAAAGGCGACGGTTTTTTCAATGAAGGCATCCGTGCGCTCGAAGCGTTGGCTTTCATCCTTGAGAAGGAAGGAGATCACTGCACGAAAATGGATGTATAAAACAGCCGGGTAGAGCGTTTGCAGCGGGCCCCTGTGAGCGACTTCGCCGGTGGAAATGCCGTGGGAGATGATGTCTGAGGCGAAGACTTTAAAATGCTCCTCGAAGGCTTTCAGAAATGGCGGAGATCCCACCGGCGCAAGGTGGCTGAAGCGGGTGAGCATGAGCGAGCGCCAATCCAGTGAGGACTCGGTGAACGCAAAGAGGAATGTGAGATAGCGATGGCGTGCTGAGAATTCCTTCCATTCGGCTCCATTCTCAAGGCGGGTGGTCAGGCCGGAAATCCAATCGCCCCAGAGTGCGCTCTCGACGCTGTCGAGGGATGCGAACTCATGAAAAAAATCCCTCTCGGAGAGGTTGAGCGATTTGCAGAAGGCGAGCACTGTATGCGGAGGTGTGCCGTGTTCGCGGAGGCGTGCGGTGTAGGCTTCAAGGATGCGTGTCCGATTTTCCATGCTTTGAAGAGTATACGCCCTGTATGCAGGCGGCGATGCGCCGAGAGTGCGAAATGAAAGTTTCGGAAGTAAGAAGACCGGTAGGTGAAAGCGCATTCCGGAGGGTGGTGGAGCCTAGGGGATTCGAACCCCTGACCTCCTCAATGCCATTGAGGCGCTCTACCAACTGAGCTAAGACCCCGTGAACGGTAAATAAAGATACTCTGTGAAAGCTTCGGGAAGATCAAGCGGGAATCTTTGCGAGAAATGCCGCGCCGATAATGCCTGCATTGTTCTGCATTTTTGCCGGCTGGATGAGGACATCAGTTTTTGAGCTGAGGTAGGGGAGGAACTTATCGGCTTTTTTGCTGATGCCGCCGCCGATGATGAAGAGTTCGGGGGAGAAGAGCGTTTCGAGAGTGCTCAGGTATTCGCTCACGATTTTTGCCCATTTTTTATAGGACATGTCCTTCTCCTCACGAATCCTTTCGGAGCAGCGGTTCTCGGCGTCTTTGCCACGCAGTTGGATATGGCCGAGTTCGGCATTTGGTATGAGCACGCTATCGTGGAAGATGGCCGAGCCAATGCCGGTGCCGAAGGTGAGCATGATGACAACGCCGCGTTTCCCTCGCCCGGCACCGAAGTTCATTTCTGCAATGCCAGCGGCATCTGCGTCGTTCACCACCGTGACAGGTCCACCAAGGTGTCTGTGAAAAAGCTTCGCAGCATCGACCTCAAGCCAGGAGTGATCGACATTGGTAGCCGAGTAGATGACGTTTTTTTTCACAATGCCCGGAAACGTGACTCCTGCGGGGCCTTTGTAGTCAAAGTGGGACGCGATCTGGCCCACGACTTTGGCAACGGCATTCGGCAATGCGGGCTTGGGCGTCGGAATGCGGAATCTCTCGGCAACGAGTCCGCCGTTTGAGGTATTGACAAGCGCTCCCTTGATGCCGGTGCCGCCGATATCGATACCAAGAACGGTCATGGGATTTTTTAGATTTCGGTCCCGACGATTTTCCGAAGCCTCACCATGCCGCGGTGGATGCGGGCCTTGACGGTGGAGAGTGGCTTGTCGATGCGGTCGGAGATTTCCTGTTGGGAGAGGCCGCTGAAGTAAAGCATTTCGATGACCTCGCGCTGGTCGGGATTCAGCTTCATTACAGCCGTGCGAACGAGTTCGTTTTTTTCGGTCGCGCGCAGGCTTTGGGCGGGTGTGCGTGTGTCTATCGACTCCGGATTCTCAAGCCGGACCTCATCTTGGAGGCGCAGGCGGCGTTGGAGGGATCGCAGACGGTCGATCGCTTTATTGCGGGTCATTGTTACCAACCATGTCACCGGTTTACCCCGTTCGATGTCATACATGGGAGATTTTTCCCAGAGCATGAAGAGAACTTCTTGAGCGACATCCTCGGCATCGGTGTCGTTGTTGAGAACCCTGTGCGCAGTGGAGTAGATGATCCCAATGTGCCTGCGCTGAAAAATGGAAAACGCATTTGTGTCACCTGTGCCCATGCGTTGGATTAGGTCGACATCGCTGAATTCCGAAAGTGGGTCATTCACATATAAAACCTTATGCGTTCTCCTTTAGCATGGCAACCATTTGTCTCGGGTGGCCAGTCACTTTCGAATGATTTCTGGAGAATCGTCGAGTTGATTTGAGCAGGGATGCACTCCGTGCCCTGAGCGCTCAGGACTCCGTACCAAAAAACGCAGATTCAAATTTCCAACTCCTTATAAAACCTAGGAAGTCCATGTGCCGCGTTCCCATAAGAAAGCACCTATTTAAAAATCCGTCGAAACAGCTAAAACCGAGCTTGAGCTAGCTTAATTCAAACTTGATCACTAATTTCCTATTTTCACTTCATGAATCCATCTGAAAATACGTCAACTATTCCAAGCGGTTGGCTTGAACCCTCGGCTAAGCCCTTGGAGATCGACTTCGGCTGTCATCGCGGTGCGTTTCTTATCGGCATGGCTGCTTTGCATCCCTTCTCGAATTTTCTTGGTATCGAAAAACAGTCCGAACGCGTCAATAAATGCAACGCACGCGCAGCCCGGCTTGGATTGAGCAATGCTGCTGCCATACAAGGTGTGGGCGCTTTGGCACTTGAGCCTCTGCCGAGAGCGAGTGTGACGATTTTTCATCTCTATTTTCCCGACCCTTGGCCCAAACGGCGACACTCCAACCGCCGGGTTTTTCAAAAAAATTTTCTCACTGAGATTCGCCGAATTATTCGTCCGGATGGCGTTCTCCGGCTTATGACCGACGATGCGCCGTACTTTGTTGAAATGCGCGAGCTCACTGGCGAGGGTTGGCTCGAAATCCCATGGAACGATGGACGCGAAACCGTGCCAACAGCGTTTGAAAAAACTTTTCGAAATCGAGCTCAAATCCCGTATCAAGCGGCTTTGAAAGCATGCTGATAGCAACTCCTTGCTTAATTGGCCGAAATCCAAGGAGTGTCCTGTGCAAGCGTTTTGAGTGAGTTCATAACAATGTAAAGCAACCCCTCGAGCATATCTGGAGAAGTGTGGAAGACATCCACTGTCTCCGTTGAAGGCTCCCATGTTGAAGCTGACAGGGAAGGTGAAAAAGTCATTTCCCTTACATCCACTACAATCGAAAAATCACGGCGCTTCACCTCGATGCGCCGGATTTTATAGTCTGGGGAGACCCAGACGCGTGTTTGGAAATCCTCCGCTTTTGTTGCCTTGGCCAGTTCCGGCATAAGACCCGCTGCGAGGACCCGGCAGTTCTCGCCATGGAGTTCCTCAACCTCTGCGACATCGGGGCGGCTCACGGAGAATAGCGCAGGCAGGAAGATCGCCTGCTGGGGAGTAATCGGCAGAAAGATAGGTGTTTTCAGTTTAGTGCCTTTCCTTGGCACAACTTGAAATTGCGAGACTAGATACTCCACTTTTGAACCCGGCGTTGCCCACACCTGATCGCCATTGCGACAAACTGTAAACGTTTCGCCCAAGACCGGAGCGACCAACTTCACTTTGTCTGGAAATTGCACTGCCGCATGGAGGGTTGCGCCTTTCATTTTTCTCGGAAGCCGTCCGCTGACTTCGGTTATCTCGAGCACGATGGAGGCGGCGCGGTTTTTATCGTTGGATTCTGACAGGAGCACACCCCATAGAGGTTGGAAAATTTTGGCAATGACATCATATGGGTTCTCACGGGGGGCTGGCTGTTGCGCCCGAAGCGGAAAGGTAAGTGCGAGAGTCATTGCCAACATGGAAAAAAATATGCGCATATCCTGTTATATTCCCCGATCTTTTACTGTGGCAAAAGAATCGTTTTGCATTTCCATGACGACGGGTGTCTTTATGTATCCGTTATGGATTTAACATCGGCAGCAAGTACTCGAATCCGGGGTATGAAATACAACAAATGATGATCGCGGCAGGTATCGTCTACGCTTTCACGGAAAGCACTCTCGAGGGGAAGCTGATCCTCCTCGTGCTCTTCTTGGCGTCTATTTTCAGCTGGTCCGTCATGGTGACCAAAATCCGGTTCTTGAGTTTTTGCAAACGCCAGAACGACCGTTTCCAGGATCTTTTCCACCAGGATCGCCAACCGCTGCGCATCTACGAGGCAGGAGTCACCTTCGAGGGATCTAACATTTTTGAAATCTACGAAGCTGGCGCCAACGAACTCTGTTTTCAAATGCTGGGATCCGTTGAAGTCGATGAGAGTTTCGCCTCGCGTCTTAAGACGGCTGAAAAAATCACTCCCGCCCAAATGCGTGCAGTCCAAGCCGCCATGGAGCGCGCTGTCGGGGAATCTGCCCTCCGGCTCGAATCCAAAATGATCGTCCTCTCGACTGCTGTCAGCGGCGCTCCATTTCTTGGCCTGCTTGGTACCGTGTGGGGTGTAATGGATGCCTTTGCAGGCATTGCTGCCTCCGGAAATGCTAACCTCGCTGCGATGGCGCCTGGTATCTCCGGATCGCTCATCACCACCATCATCAGTCTTCTCGTCGCGATTCCAGCCATGTTTGGCTACAATTTTCTTGTCACTTCGCTGCGCTCGCTTCTGGTTCAGGCCGATAACTTCGCCACCGAGCTATCCTCCGAAATCGAGCACCGCTTTGTTGATTTCGGATCCCGCGAATCTAGGCGCTCGATTCTTTGACACCGCATGCGACGCTACTCTTCGAAAAATGGGCTTCACGGACTCACAGAGCTGAACATCACGCCCATGCTCGACTTAGTTTTTGTATTGTTAATCATTTTTATGATTACCACACCCTTGATCGAGAATAGCATGGATTTGGTTGTTCCAAAGAGCTCAACAGCGGCTGGTTCATCGAATCCCTCACAGACTTTCAGTATCCTGATCGATAAAAACAATGTTCTCAAAATCGACAACGCAATTGTCACGCCCACCGACCTCGAAGCCCGTCTTGTTGCTCTCAAAGTCGAAAAGCCTGATACTGCGGTAGTGGTCCGCCCCCATTTTGAACTCCCGATTCAGAAATTCATTTCTGTCATGGACATTCTCCAACGCGTCGGAATCACCAAAGTCGGAGTCATGACGCTCAAGGACGGACCCGAAATGCCAGCCAACTCCCGCTGACATGGAAACTCCGCATTTCAGGCGGAACCTGATCGTTGTCGCCGTTCTTCACATCCTCCTCATTGGAACAATTTTGTATTTCACAAAGCGCGAAATAAAAAAGCCACAGGGCGACATCACTTGGGTGAATCCCGGTTCTTTTGCCGCCGCTGGCGAAGGAATCTCTACGCAGGAAGTCGAGGAGAAGCCTGAACCCACTCCAGAGCCCAAACCCAAGCCAACCCCGGTTCCTACTCCAGAGCCAACGCCTGAGCCAACGCCTGAGCCAACGCCTGAACCAACGCCTGAACCAACACCGGAGCCCACCCCCGATGAATCCGATCTCGTCGAGGCCACGCCAACTCCCACCCCGAAGCCCAGTCCCAAGCCAACACCAACTCCGACACCCAAACCCAAGCCGACCCCAACTCCCACTCCTAAACCCAAACCCAGCCCGACTCCTTCGCCCAAGCCCAAACCATCGGCCACGCCTTCTCCAAAGCCCTCCGCCAGTCCTTCCCCGAAGGCATCGCCTTCAGTTTCTCCGAAAGCTTCACCCACCGCATCGCCTAAAGCGTCACCCGGCACCTCACCGAAGGCGTCCCCAGGCGCATCACCCAAAGCCTCTCCATCTTCGTCACCAGGTGCAGCATCTGGTTCAGCAAAGCCCTCGGCATCGCCTGGCGAGGGTAAGTCTCCCAGCCAAGAAACCACAGGCAAAACTGCGCCATCCGGTGGTAGTGGCGGCATGGCCACGGGCGGGACTGGCAAAGGCGGAGCGGGTGGCGCCGCCAGTGAATTCGGTTGGTATCATGAACTCATCCATGACAGATTCTTTAGCCAGTGGGAACAACCCACCTCAATCTTTGAGCAGGATAAATCTTTTGTCTGCACGGTAAAACTCCAGATCAAACGCGATGGTACCATCGCCAGTGCCGACATCATTCGCTCCAGCGGAAACCCGCTCATGGACCAATCTGTCCTTGCTGCACTCAACCGCGTTTCCCGCATTGAGGCTCTGCCCATAGGCCTGGGAACCGGCGATATCTACACTGTCAACATCAACTTCGAACTGCAGTAGGATTCACCTTCATCCTGAATTCAGTTAAAGTTCCAGGTTAAGCAAAAAGCCTCTCTTACAAAGCAATCCAACTGCTCTGCAGTTCACCATCTCGGAATCTTCAAGCGAGTCAGCTCTGATCCCCTCTGGTAAAGAAGGGAGGGGTTAAATTCTCTCAAACTCCGAGATGCGGCGGAAGAGGTCGTAGCGGGAGTCGATCTGCGCAATGTCCACCGTTTTCAGGCGCTCGAGGCTGAAGGCTTCGACATTGTAGCTCGCGAGGACACTTCCATACACGACCGCCTTTTTCAAATGCTCGAAGGTGACTTCGCTATCCTTAGCATTTGCTGCGAGGTAGCCTGCCAGACCACCGGCAAAGGAATCCCCCGCACCGGTCGGGTCATGAATATCTTCGAGTGGGTAGGCAGGACAGCTGAAGAATTCGGCTTCAGGGCCAAAGAGAAGGCAACCGTGCTCGCCTTTCTTGATGGCCACATATTGCGGACCCATGGCGCGGATTTTTTTACCGGCTTTGATGAGACTGGTTTCGCCTGTGAACTGACGGGCCTCGCTGTCATTAAGGATGAGCATGTCCACGCGGGCGATGAGCTTTTCGAGGGATTGCTTGGCGATGTTGATCCAGAGATCCATCGTGTCGGCGATGACAAAACGGGGTTGGCTGACCTGGTTCAGAACATGGTGCTGAAGGTCTGGGGCGATGTTTGCGAGTAGGACGATCGGTGTCGAGTGGTAGCCATCGGGCAGGGTGGGGGTGAAATGCTCGAACACATTTAGAGCGACAGAGCGCGTCTCGCGAGTGTTCATGTCCCACATGTATTCACCGGACCAACGGAAAGTCTCGCCAGGCACTATCTGGAGACCTGCCAGGTCGATGCCGCGTTTGCGGAAGAGTTCGATGTGTTCATTGGGAAAATCCTCACCGACGATCCCAACGAGGTTCACCAGGCTGAAATTCGATGCGGAAACCGCCCCGTATGAAGCCGAGCCGCCGAGCAGGTCTTTATGCTCGGCGAGTTGTGTTTTGATGTCATCCAGCGCGATAGATCCAACAATAAGAACGGACATAGGCGCGGGAGAATGAGGATTCCAGACTCGCTGTGCGAGCAAAAATGTGGCACCCGGGGGGGGATTGCCTGGGCAGGGATGATCAATGCGCGAAGTGGTCAGCCTTGGTCGAGGGACAACAACCGCGCAGCTTGGGTGCGTGGACTTTTAGTGAAGGATTTGATCGAATCCAGACAGGAGCACCTTTTGAGAAGATGTGGCGATGCCTTCCATGCGGAGCAATATAAACTAATCTTGCCGTATTGGCAAAACGATCCCTCTCGATCTCTCGGTGGAGATCTTTCTTCCGAAGACTCAGATGCGGCGCATCACCGTGTCGCGCAGGAAGCGGGCGTCGTCGCGGTTCGGGTAGTCCAGAGTGTAGTGCAGGCCGCGGCTTTCCTTGCGGCTCAGAGCGCAATCGACAACGAGAGAGGCGACGGTTACGAGATTGCGGAGTTCGAGCAGATCGGTGGTGATTTTGAAATTCCAATAAAACTCCTGTACCTCGGCGTGGAGGTTTCTCAGGCGCGTGGCGGCTCGCTGGAGGCGCTTGTCGGTGCGGACGATGCCAACATAATCCCACATGAGGCGACGGATTTCCTCCCAGTTGTGCGAGATGACAACGAGTTCATCGACATCCTGCACACTGCCGGAGCGCCACTCAGGGAGGTCGATGTCGACGGGATCCCTCTGCCGACGGGTTGCTTTCTCAAAGGCATTGTGGGCCATGACCACTCCTTCAAGGAGCGAGTTGCTGGCGAGTCGGTTGGCTCCGTGCAGGCCAGTGCAGGCGGCTTCACCGATGGCATAGAGGCCGCGTAGCGAGGCTTCACCGTATAGGTCGGTCTTCACTCCTCCGCACTGGTAGTGGGCAGCGGGCACAACTGGAATTGGATCTCGCGTAATGTCTAGACCGGCGCGGAGGCATGTCTCGTAAATCGATGGAAAGCGGGATTTGATGAAATCGGCGGGTTTTCTGGTGATGTCGAGATACACGCATTTCGCACCACTTCTTTTCATTTCGGCGTCGATGGCACGGGCTACGATGTCTCGCGGGGCGAGTTCTTTCTGGGGATTGTGATGCTCCATGAAGCGGCGCCCGCGTTCATTGATCAGGATAGCACCCTCGCCGCGTACAGCCTCAGAGATGAGAAAGGATTTGATTGCTTGGTGGTAGAGGCAGGTTGGATGAAACTGGATGAACTCCATGTTCGCGATCACAGCGCCGGCCCTCCAAGCCATGGCCACTCCATCCCCCGTGGCGATGTCGGGATTTGTGGTATAGAGATAAACTTTTCCGCAACCACCTGTGGCCAGCACGGTGACATCGCTGCGGAGGGTTTCCACGACACCCGTGGCCTCGTTGAGGACGTAAACCCCCACGCAATTGTTCTCCATGGCGTATCCAAGTTTGCCAGTGGTTATGAAATCCACTGCCATGTGGTTTTCCATGACTTCGATGCTCGGATGCGATGCAATTTGAGCAACAAGTGCACTCTCGATTTCGTGTCCAGTAGTATCCCGGAAATGCAGGATGCGGCGCTTGGAGTGTCCTCCCTCTCGTCCGAGATCCAGTTCAGGATGTCCGTTTCCATTTTCGCGCTGGTCGAATTGCACGCCGAGTTTCACGAGTTCTGCGATGCGCTCGGGGCCTTCGGTAATGATTTTGCGCACAGCATCCTCATGGCAGAGGCCTGCTCCGGCATCGAGTGTGTCTTTGATGTGTAGTTCGAAGGAATCCTCATCACTCATCACACATGCCACACCGCCTTGGGCCCAGGCGGTATTGGAATCGGTTAGGGAGCGTTTGGTGATAAGAGCAACGCGGCCTCTGTCAGCAGCCTTCAGTGCAAAGGAAAGTCCAGCGATGCCGCTACCGAGAACGATGAAATCAAATTCTCTCATGGAATTCGGGAAAGGGGGATGTTGTCAATGAGGCGGGCTTTGCCCAGAAAGACCGCCACAGCAAGGCGCCCTGCGCATTTCCGGTTGGGAAGCGAGGCGAGTGTGGAGGCATCCACCGCTTCGATGTAGTCAATCCGTGCGCCCGGTATTTTGCTGATTGCGGCCGTGCATGATTTCACAATGGCTTGTGGGCTTTTGAATTTAGCGGCCTCGGCCATAGCGGTGTGGATGATTGGTGCAACTGCGCGTTCGGTGGGGGTTAGGTAGGCGTTGCGAGAACTTGCGGCGAGACCATCTGCCTCGCGCACGGTGGGAAAGGGTTCAATTACTATTGGAAAATTCAAATCCCGCACCATGCGGTGGATTATGGCGAGTTGTTGCCAGTCCTTTTCCCCAAAAACGGCATGTGTGGGCTGGATGGCAAGAAAAAGCTTTGCCACGACCGTGCAGACTCCTCCGAAGTGACCTGGGCGGCTTCGTCCGCAGAGCGTTTTGGAGAGGCTTGACTCAAGCACAGTCACGCTGGCATCGGCTGCATACATTTCAGCTACTCCTGGGAGGAAAACAGCATCCGCTCCAGCTTCCCTGCAGGTGGCAAGGTCCTTCGCGAGTGGGCGAGGATAGGCGTTGAAATCCTCTTTGGGACCGAATTGCGTTGGGTTCACAAAGATGGAAACCACAACGATTCCACTCTGCCCGGCAATCTTGCGGGCATGGTGAATGAGCGCCTCGTGTCCGTGATGCAGCGCACCCATGGTGGGAACAAGAACGAGATTGGTATCGATCCCTTGGCGCCATTTTCTCAAGGCTGAAATTGTCCTCAGGGATTTCATGGCTGCCTTTGTCCCAACGGTTCCGATATCCTACGATTCATGTCTCTCCGGTGTACGGAGTGTAAGACTTGTGTTGCTTGCCGGCATACTTCGCCGTGGTTCAGTTCTGCGTAGGAGCGGTTGCCTCTGTAATGGCTGCTGGTCCGTGCTAAATGGCTGCAGGTTCGATTTCTGGAGTTGCCTGTGGAACTTTCTGGGCAGGCTGCGTGGCTGGAGTAGCTGGAGCAGCTGGAGTAGCCTCAGGTGTGCTTTGAGGAGTCGGAGTTGACACCGCTGCGGGAACAGGCTCGCTGAGGAGTTTTTTCTGAATGGCGGTTTTACCCGAGTTTGCTCTTGCGGTGA
Organism: Terrimicrobiaceae bacterium; assembly: GCA_044344595.1. Classification (GTDB taxonomy): domain Bacteria; phylum Verrucomicrobiota; class Verrucomicrobiia; order Chthoniobacterales; family Terrimicrobiaceae; genus UBA967. The sequence continues at coordinate 1,406 of JBIJCR010000072.1, read as the reverse complement.
GGATGGAGAGGAGGAGGGTAACTGCAAAAAAAGCGATACCCATCCATGTGGTAAAACGCGCCAGAACATTGGTGGTCTGAGAGCCGAACACGTTGTCTGTGATCCCTCCGCCGAATGCCGATCCCAGTCCCTCGCTGCGAGGCCGCTGCATGAGGACGACTAAAATCATTAGAGCGCAAACCAAAACATGAATGGCTATGAGAATTGACAAAATAATGGACATAAGAGAGCCATTTAAGTTAGACGGCAAAGAGGCTTAGTAAAGACAAGAAATCACGGGTTGCCTGCAGGCAGCAGGCCTGCTTCGCCCCGTGTCTCGCAGGCTTGGGTGATCATTTCGCTGAAAAGCACCGATGCGGCCTGCACCACAGCTTGTGGACCGGTCATTTTCACAAAAACATCACCGGAATTTTCATCGGCAAGTATTGCGCCCAAAAGGGCATAGTTTTCAAGTGGTGTGGTCGGACCTCCGGGCATGCCGCTTTGAAATGTGCCGGCGGCCCGTACATAATAGACGCGGGTGCGGCCTTCAGTGACCTCGTTTTGCGATGTGGGTCCACCTTGAAACTGGCCGAACCAGCGGTCGACATTGGCTTGAACTCCCCCTCCTTGGCCGGGGCCAAAGTGGAAGAAGGTGATCTCGGCTTTTTCTTGATTGGTGCCAGGAACTTCCAGTTGAGCCTTGCGCATCGCGCTGGATGGAGTGATCCATTTCCAAGTATCCGGGCGGCTGAATGTGAAGGCTCCAACTTGAAATTCCAGCGGATCTGCTGCCAGGAGGGCGGCTGATGTTGCTATGAGCAGAAAAAAGAATCGAAGTTTCATCGTGGACTGTGGATCTCCGGAGTGGTGTTTGTTGGTGTTGAATTTGGCATTGGCGCTGGTACCTGCGGATTAGTGTGGATTGTGATGGGCGGTGGAGGTCGCTGGACGCTGGAATTCCTGAATGACAAACTTCGATGATGGTGAAACCTCCATGACGATTCCATTCTCGAATGCGCGCGAGGCCTTGGATTTTGGAGCGGTGACAACCCCCTGGCCTTGTTGCAGAATTGCGCCCTTGGAGGGAGCTTGGGTTTGGTCACTCGAAGTGGTAGAGATTTTTACATCACCCTCGATTGCAGTGAGAAAAGTTGTGCCATTCTTCATTGTTGAATCGCGACTTTGCTGTGCAGTGGCGCTGGGGGGTGGTGCTGGAAAAGCAATGGCGAGCATGTGAAACATTGCCTAAGGGAGGTTGAGAGATTCATAAAAATACCTTGTTAAACAATGGCTAAACCTCCTCTTTTCGCCCGACAAGGCAAATTACGCTCATTATACCAATAGCTGATTGATTTGGGCCTCTTGCCCTGATTGCGTTATGCGTTGGGCGCATGGTCTCGTGGAGCGCACTCGCCCTCTAGTGT